>NZ_JAWOWF010000089.1:0-5243 GCF_033340295.1 Vibrio sp. 1401 | reverse complement strand
GCTTTATATGAAGCAGATGTCTCCGCACTTTATCAAGCGATTGCAGAGCATGTCGTTGATAAGCTAGGACTTAAAACGTAATCGTTCACCAAGGTAACTTGACTCGATATTAACGGGGGGAACAGCCTATAGATCAAAGATGTTGGGGTACGGTCTCTTCGCCACAACAGCCGTGATGATCTCACTCAACACTGACATTGCCGACAAGCCACGTTTTTTGCAGGTTTCGATGAGGGTATGTATCCTACTGCGGAATTTATCGCCTGCATCCGAGGTCGTTCCGAAGCTGATTTTCCTTTGGATTACAAAACCTCTAATACATCGCTCAGCTTCATTATTGGTTAAGGGGATTGACACTTTCTTGAGGAAAACCCACAAGCTCTCTCTATGTTTGAGCAGTAACTTGCATCGCCCCCGATATCGCTTGACCATGACATCAGTCCCTTTGCTCAACCAATGATCGAACGATTTCTGCAACCTACGCATTCTTCGTAAGTATAGCGCATAATTTAACTCATCTTGTTCATAACGATGCCGAGTATGGAAAATGGCGTTCGTCAGCAAACAAAGATGTCTGCCAATATAAGCGGTGTGGCCACCGCCACTATAATCCGCCATTTGCTGAAGGTTACGCTTCACATGTGCCCAACATAACTGATGACGGTCTGCGGCTATCCAGTTATAGCTAGGGCACTGGTCGCTGACCACAATGCCTGCATAGTCTTCATCAATGACCTTTTTCGCTGATGAGGTCGAGCGCGAATAAAGTATTTGCTCATAGACAAGGTCATCACTTGCCACTAACCAACACCAGCGAAGGCTTTGTTCATCATTTCTGTGATGAGAGGTCTCGTCAGCATGAATCAAAGGTGATCTGAACCAGGTCACCGTTGCTACTGGAAAGGTTAGCGATCGTATCGCGCAGAGAAATAATCGTACGATAAAAAAGTTGATCAAGAAAATGCGATAACCACGCAAACTATCGTGGCAACAACCGTCGCAAGGATCGCATTGTTTCTGGTCCATCGAACTGAGCAAAGGCAATCGAACGGTCTAAGCCAATTGCCTAGTACCATTTTTGTCCCCAACATTAATAACATGTGAGAACAAGATTTTGGGTTACCCGTTAAGAGTGTAGTCAAACACAGAGCTCTGTTTACCAACAGCATTCAGCACGGCTTCTTAAGCCTAGGATAATCCGTAACTTTGTCGCCACTTTTAGTAACAGACGACGATGAAGGCAGCAATGTCGTGTTGTCACTCATGATCACAGCCACCGCACTCGAGATAGTCGTTTTGACCATGTCGTTCAAAAACGATAAGGTCAAATCCGCGGATACGGTACCGCCCTGCATTTTTTCGATACAGGAAGCGCGCTGCGCTCTCCAGATTGAGCGCGTTAGCCAGAGACTTGGTCTGGTTAATCAGTTCATCGGCAGAGCCTGTCATCGGCTGGTTTTTATACTGTTGGGCAATTTTGCTCACACCGCCGGCTTTCTCATCGATGTAGGAGCTGATCATTTCCGCTTGCTCCAATACAAAACTGTTACTTTGAGCCATAATACTCTTAGTCAAAGAGGTTTTTGCTCGTAGTAAGAGGCGAAATTGGCCAATGCAACGGAGGTTGCAACCAGTAAGATAACGGACAATAATAAGGTCCTTTTAATGCCATGTTTTTCATTATTTTTTCCATCTCAGATGGTGATTTATGGCAGTACTAACTGGGTATTTTTTTATATTAGGAGAGTTTTATATCCAATGGAAATGACCTAAATCATTTTCTTGGAAAAAGAGAAGCACTCACATTATCTGAGTGCTTAGCTTCTCACGACATCTAGTGAATTTTTATAACCAACAATGGAGAGAAAATGAGTAGCGATAACGGTGGTGTTCCCCACCCTAGTGGCAAAGCAAACCCAATCGATACGGATTATACCGTTGGTCAGGACAACGTCGTTCTTTCCGTCGGTCCGTTTGGCCTGGACATTCATAACCGGGTTTTCGCCGTCTCAGGCTTAGCGATTGTCATCTTTGTATTTGCAACCCTAATCTTTCGCGAACAAGTCGAACCCCTGTTTCTTCACTTAAGATCTTGGCTCACCTCAAGTCTTGATTGGTTCTTCTTGTTATCAGGTAACATTTTTGTTGTCGTCTGTCTCGGACTGGCCATATCACCGTTAGGCCGGGTCAGAATCGGCGGTACCGATGCCACTCCGGATTATTCCTATTCAGGATGGCTGGCGATGTTATTTGCGGCCGGCATGGGGATTGGCCTGGTCTTCTTTGGCGTTTCTGAACCCATGACCCATTTCACTACCGCGCTGGGCGGCACCACACTGGAAAATGGTGTGCGTACCGACTGGGCACCACTGGGTGGTGCGATGGGTGATACCGAAGCCGCACGTTCGCTCGGTATGGCAGCGACGATTTACCATTGGGCACTTCACCCTTGGGCAATATACGCATTGCTGGCTCTGGGACTGGCTATTTTCTCGTTCAACAAAGGGTTACCACTGACTATGCGTTCAGTGTTCTATCCGCTGTTTGGCGAACGAGTCTGGGGCTTGACTGGTCATATCATCGATATTCTGGCAATTGTGGCGACGGTCTTCGGTCTGGCGACATCTCTGGGCTACGGCGCGTCTCAGGCTGCGACCGGGTTAAACTTCCTGTTTGATATCCCATTGACTGACACCACGCAAATTATTCTGATCATTGTGATCACTGCATTTGCACTGCTGTCTGTACTGGCTGGCCTTGATGGCGGCGTAAAACGCCTGTCAGAAATGAACATGCTGCTGGCTGCACTGCTGCTGTTTTTCGTGGTAGTCATCGGTCCGACAGCCGCGATTCTGCTCGGATTTTTCGATAATATCGGTGCTTATCTGACCAACTTCCCTGCACTGTCGATGCCATTTGGCCGTGAAGATGTGAACTATTCTCAAGGCTGGACATCGTTCTACTGGGCGTGGTGGATTTCATGGTCACCATTCGTCGGTATGTTCATTGCTCGTGTATCACGTGGCCGAACCGTACGCGAGTTTATCGTCTGTGTGCTGATTGTTCCGTCAACCGTGTGTGTGTTCTGGATGACGGCGTTCGGTGGTACCGCGATCAGTCAATACGTCAACGATGGTTATAAAGCCGTGATGGACGCAGACCTGCCATTGAAACTGTTCGAAATGCTTGAAGTTATGCCTCTGCATGAAATTACATCATTCATCGGTATCGTACTGGTCGTTGTGTTCTTTATCACATCATCGGATTCAGGTTCGCTGGTTATCGATACCATTGCTGCCGGCGGTAAAGTGGATGCACCGACACCACAGCGCGTGTTCTGGTGTACCTTCGAAGGCTTAGTAGCGATAGCATTGCTGCTGGGTGGTGGTTTGGCTGCGGCGCAGGCGATGGCGGTAACAACCGGCTTCCCGTTCACTATCGTCTTGTTGATAGCGACAATATCGCTGATTAAAGGCCTGATGAGTGAACCGCGGGTTAAGAAAGCCAAATAACGGTTTACTTTAAAAGACAATGGGCAGGCTCCGTGTCCGAGTTTGTGTAACGGAGCCACTCATTGACAAAGTGACTATTCAGTCTCTCGTCATCAATATGTAAACACATTTCAGGACGAGACACTGATACGAAAAAGCCTCGCAGTGATAACTGCGAGGCTTTTTTATGTAGCATTAAACGCTAATGGCTGAGCATCAGGCCTTGTTCTGACCCAGCAATTCCTGCGCTTGAGGCTGAGTCATCGTAATGTGCAGATCACGTTGCGGGAACGGAATGGTCATACCCGCTTCCTCAATCTTACCTTTCACCTGACGCTGAATGCTCCAGTAGGTTTCCCAGTATTTATCCGTGGTACACCAGGCGCGTAGTTGCAGATTCACTGAGCTGTCCGCCAGCATCTGAACCATCACCTGCGGTTTCGGATCCAGCATGACTGTTTCATGGCTGAGCGCTAAATCCTGAAGCACTTTCAGGCCGGTTTCAATTGAATCCTCGTAAGAGATACCTACCACGATTTCCATACGACGACGGCCGTTACGGCTGAAGTTACGAATGGTTGCGTTCCAGACGGTGCGATTCGGGCTGGAAATATACAGGCCGTCACCGGTTTCAAATACTGAGGTGAACAAACCAATATCTTTTACCGTACCGCTGTAACCGGCAAACTCAACGAATTCACCTTTTTTTATCGGTTTCAGGAACAAAATCATAATCCCCGCAGCAATATTGCTCAGGGTATCTTTTAATGCCAGGCCAATCGCCAAACCGGCCGCACCGACTAAGGCAACCAAACTGGTGGTATTGACACCAAACAGGTCGAGAATAATGACCAGAGCGAGAATGTAGACAATATAACCACCGACTTTAGACATCAGAGACGCGACAATCTCATCACCATTGCTCACTTTCATAATGGCTTTCTGAATACCGGCACGCATCAGTTTTGATGCGATAGAAGCAATCACTAAAATAAGCAGGGTTAAAATTGAGTTCTGGATGATATCCAGAATCAACGCCTGATGTGTCTCGTAAAAGCTGACGAGTAACTCCATTTTTATCTCCGTAACGGGTTATGGATGTTGTAAAACGGTACCCGGATATCTCAACCAGGCACCAGCATTAAGCAGCGCTAACCAACACTGCCTTGAATCAAGTAAATGTTATAACTTAAATAACACAGAACGAACACTCCCCCTTCCAGGCGGGAAATAGTTTTTGCTTTACCAATTTTTACCGCAGTGAAGAGCAGCAAGGCCGTACAGAACAGGACCGATGACCAGTCACGCCAGAAAATTTCCGCTCCAACATCGGAAATCGGCTCAATGGCACCGGCAATACCGACCACGGCCAGCGAATTAAACATGTTTGAGCCTACCACGTTACCGACAGCCAAGTCATGCTCACCTTTACGCGCTGCCGCAAGCGATGCCGCCAGTTCCGGCAATGAAGTCCCCAGAGCGACAATCGTCAGACCAATCGTCAGTTCACTGACACCCAGTTCCTGAGCAATATTGACCGCTCCCCACACTAAAATGCGAGAGCTCGCGACCAGCAACACCAAACCGGTAACGAGCCAGAAAATAGCTCGGGATAAGGTCATAGATTGCGGCATCACCTGTTGTTCTACTTCAGGCGGTAGCTGGCTTTTCCGTGGCATTCGTTCACTGGATGAGCAACAACAGAAGTTTATTACGCGTGTTCCAATGACCATTAAATCAGCCAAAGAGGCC
>NZ_JAWOWF010000088.1:0-6106 GCF_033340295.1 Vibrio sp. 1401 | reverse complement strand
CATTAAAAATAAACTACGTGAGCTGGGCTACAAAGAAAAGCGAAATCTTGAAATCTAGCATTTGGGGGGTTGAGGGGTTAGGAGCAAGGTATAATTTAGCTCCGCTAAATTCCCTCCATTTTCGCTTCGCTTCATTCCGTGCCTTGCCATTGCATGGAGCTTGGTAGCCTAGCGGCTACGGGAAACCTGAAGGTTTCAGACTTCCTCAACCGCGCAAAGCGAGGGCGAGGAAGGCGGGTGTGTGAGGCGGCTGCCTCCCCCTACCAAACACAAACACAGCAATAATTATTATAAAAAGGCTGAATTATGGAACGTACCAGACCAGTAAGAATAAGTGTCTATTTCACTGATAGCGAAATAGACAAACTTAAAGATAAATACCAAATCGACCCATCGAACAAGCGTCCGAACGGTAAGTTAGCAGGTTATATGCGAGAGCAAATACTGAACGGGAAAATAAGCGAGTCACGCTTAGATCCTATCTCAGTGTCTCAATTCTCAGAGCTTGCAAGGTTATCTAGTAACCTTAATCAAATCACTCATCATTTAAATAAGCACAATATGAGTGAATATCTCAATTGTGATATAAATGAATTAAGAGAAACTTTAAATAAAATAAGAAGCACTTTAATAAATATAAATACAAATAAAGGTGACAAAGATGAAAGCGAAAGTTAATAGAGGTAACGGCTTTCGAGGGCTGGCTAATTACATCCTTGATTCAGTGAAAGGGGCTGAGTTACTAGGGGGTAATATGTCGGGTAAAAACTCAAGAGAGCTTGCAAAAGAGTTTGCCGTCTGCCGTAAATTAAGACCTAACATTAATCGTCCAGCGTGGCATGTTTCTCTTGCTTTGCCAGCAGGGGAAAACATTGATGATTCAATGTGGTGCAATGTTGCTCAACGATTTTTAGAAGAAATGGGTGTGGATATTAACATGCACCAATACTTTCTTGGTAAACACTCAGACACAAACAACGAGCATATCCATATTGGGTTAAACCGCATCGGTTTTAATGGTGAGTTGTACCACGGAAGAAATGACGTAATGCTTGCAATTCAAGCAACTCACAAACTAGAAAAGGAGTTTGGTTTACAGTTAACTCCAACTTTTGAAGAGCGTAAACAAGAAAAATCTCTCACATCAAATGAGATCCAAATGGCAGCGAGGACAGGGGAAGTGCCAGCAAGAGCAGCATTGCAAAACATTTTAAATGAAGCACTTACAGATAAGCTGGACGTTTTTGCATTTATAGAACGATGCGAAGCGGCAGGAGCAACAGTTATCCCGAACGTTGCCAGCACTGGACGATTAAACGGTTTCGCCTTTGAGTATCAAGGCATTAAATTTAAAGGCTCCGATCTTGGGGCGAAGTACACCTATAAGAACTTAAAAGAAGTGGTGATTTATGAGCAAGACAGACAAAGTGCGGAGCTTATCGCAGCAGCACAAACAATCAAGCAAAGGCTCAATGCAGTCAGTGAAAGAGACGCAGCAACAGAGCAACAGGAATCTAGACCAGATCCAGCAGGTAACGGAAAAGCTGAACATGCTACCCAGTCACCTGATCAGCGTAACGAACAGTCTGAACGCCTTGGAGAAGTCGATAAGATCGGAACATCAGAAGAACAAGGGCGAGCTATCGAAAGCAACTCAGAAGATGCTCAATGCAGAAATCAAGCTGAAGAAGCAGAGCAACAGCGTAGTGTGGCAAACGAAGTTGCTATGGTGGATTCTGGGCTTGCTGATTGGGGTGATGCTGACAATCACATTAGTGATATTGTCGCGCCCATTGTTGCAGTTTCTAATAAATGTCCATCGGCTAATACAGTAAGGAAACAGCAGTTATGGCAGCAGCAAGCCGAAGCTCTACAAGCTGATAAGTACCGCATAACCCTGATCGGTCGCCAAGGGCAAAAGCCTTGGGTGCTAGGAAAGCAGAAAGACGGCACAGAGAAGTTTTATAGTGTTGAAGAAGTTAAGAATAACATTCCACTTCTAAGTAAAAAGAATGCAGAGGGACGGGATATTTATATCACTCCCATCACGCTTGATTATCACTATATTGTCGTTGACGATTTAACGCCAGAAACGCACAAGGAAATGCTTGCTAATGGCTACTCTCCGAACCTGGTGCAAGAGTCGTCCAGGGACAACTATCAAGCAATCTTTAGAGTGCCTAAAACCACCGACGAAAAAGACCGAGAGATCGCAAATAAGGTGGTTGTAGGTCTGAATAAACGCTATGGCGATGAAAACTTCACTGGCGTATCTCATCCATTCAGAATGGCAGGATTCAGCAATAAGAAGCCAACAAGAAACAACTTCTTCACTCGCTTAATATCAAGCTCTGCAAACGCTTGTCAGCGTGTTATCACTTTGCTTAAGCAAGAACTGGATAAAGTGATTAAAGAGCGTGAGGAGGCTAAACAGGCGTATCAGAATGCGAAAGTTCAGCAACCTAAGCAAATCTCACTTGAAGAAGAGAGATTAAGGAAAATCGCAAGCGTTGATGCTACTACGAAAACAGCCGATGCGGTCTTTATGCGCCACTGGAGCAAATGGCATGGATTAGCTAAAAGCAAAGGCTGGTCTATCGATTATTCACGTATTGATTTTGCAGCTACCATAGACATGATCAAGGGCGGCTATAACGATGAAGAAATCCTGATTGCCATTGTGAATAGCTCCCCGTCCGTAGTGGACAGAAAGAATGATGTACAAGACTACACACGCAGAACGTTAGAGAAAGCGAAGATTAAACTTGGTGACGGTGATGATGGTAATAATCAATTATCGTTGTAACATAAATGACAAAGGGGCGAGTGCAGCAACACTCAACCCCTTCAAAATTGTTAACTTTAAGGCATTAACATGGATAATCTTAAACAAGAAACCCCAGTGTTTCAACTGGGTGGTGCAGGCTATCTGCATTTAGAACAAGCATTTTCAGAAGAAGCCCCAGAACTCGATTTTGTTTTTGACGGCTTATTGGCTGGCACTGTAGGCGGCATTGTTGCGGCTGGCAGCACTGGCAAATCATATTTTGCTTTAGGTCTACTTTCTGATCTTGCTACTGGCAAAGATACTTTAGGCTTAGGCATCAAAGAGTGCGATAAAGGTACGGTTTATCTAACACTCGAAGATCCCCGTGAAATTCTCCATCAGCGTATGCACGCAATTGGTTCTCTTTTAGCACCTGATGACCGCATTAAAATGCAGCGTAGAGCGCACATCGAGAGCCAAGTGGGGAGCCTGATCCACTTAGTGGATAGTAACGGCTTTTACAATCAACGCATTATTGATGCTATGTGCCTTGCATTCGAAGGTAAGCGCCTTGTGATACTCGATACGCTTCGTAGATTCCACTCTGGCAATGAGAACGACTCAGGACACATGAGCACTCTGATCAGTTGCTTTGAGCAAATAGCTCATCGCACTGGTGCTGCAATCCTCTTCCTGCACCACGTAAACAAGACAAGCAACTTCTTAGGCTCAGGGCTTGAGCAAGGTGCTTCTCGTGGCTCTGCGGCTCTTACAGACAACATACGATGCCAAATCAACCTAACAACCATGACAAAGGAAGATGCAAAGCAATTCAATATTGATGAGCTTGAGCGCACTAAGTATGTTCAGCTTTACAACTCAAAAGCCAACTACCAAAAGGACAATGGAATAAGGTGGTTTAAGCGAGGCGTTGGAGGTGTTTTGATGCGTCATAATTTCAGTGCTTCAAATATGATTAGAGGGCGTAACTAATGGATGATGTAAGATTCCCTGCGGCTCGTAATCACCCTGTTTTACACGCTGCACCAACCTTTAGACCAATCGCCAAGGGTAGGCGAAGAAAGGGCTTAGAGCGCATTCACGAAACGCCTAATGGCACACTAAAAACCAGAATGTTCTATGAGCTTGATGTGGCTGATCAGGATTTGCTTTTGTGCGTTTTAGCAATTGCTCGAAGTGAACTGTATCGTGAAGCAATAGATCAGGACGATAAGATACTTGAAGCCTTGGAGATAGATCTTAAAGGTGGTTCTATCAATGAAAAAGAGACTTTCAGGCTCTTAGAACTTCCAGCATTAAAAATATCACTAACAAGATATGAGTTACTTAAAGAGTTGCAACGCTCCACATCAGGAGCCAAGAACTATAAGTGGCTTGAGGCAAGTCTAGATAGATTAGGAGCTGTTAGTTTCAAATATGACGGTGCTCGCTGGTCTGGATCTTTTAATCTTCTCTCTTATCGGTTTAATAAAGATACTGAGCAATATGATATTTTTATCAATCCTATCTCTGCGCACTCTGTATGGTCTCAAAAAGCAAATTATATCTTTATCCATAGACAAGAAAGGCACTTGCTGAAAGCTGATGCTTCAAGGGTTCTTCACAGCTATTTATCAGGTGTGGTTCGCTTGGGCGAGACAAGGCATATAGGAATTGATACGGTGGTTAGTGCTGTGTGGGCGCAATATGACGAGGAAGTATCAAGTGATACCTTTAGATTTAGAGCTAAGCAAATCTCTGATGGGTGTAAGGAGCTATCTAGATTAAACGGGTGGAGTGCTGAAATTGTCGGTAGAGGGAAAAAGGCGAAAGTTAAGGTATCTAGATCTAAATGACTACTGTACTAACACTCACAAACTACTGTACTAACACTCACAAACTACTGTACTAACACTCACGTTTTTACTCTTCAAAATTCTCCTCTAGCCCACGTCCTGTAAGGGCTAGAGCGAAATCACAAAAATGCCCTCTATATATCTCTAAATATATCTAGAGAGGAGTATAAATACTTCCTCTCTTGAAGCAGAGCGAAAAGAGGGGAAGCCTAGCGGCTTCACACACGCGCCTTGCGCCTTGCGGCTGCAAGCCTAAAAAAGGAGTTGCGGATGATAATCATTTGCATTTAGCCTCGTTTTATGTTAAAATATCTTAAGTGGTAACGGATCTATCTCTCCTCCCTCCTCTCGTTGCCATCTTTCGCTGTATATCCAACTTCTTAATAAAAACACAATCGTCTGGTTGGGTATCACTGTATCTATAACTATATAAAAAATAAGGATTAATATGCGTGACTTTAATGAGTTTGTCGTAGGCTTTACTGTACTTTTGGAAATGGTTAACAACTCAGGTTCGACTTCTCCTGATGAATGGATCCTGACATTGATCTTCTCTTTGTTTATTCACTTTATTTACCAATCCAAATAGCTGTTAACGGGGATTCAGCGATTTTCTTCGAAATCTGCATGGTTTGTGAAAATCTCGATAGTTGCTTTGGAATTTGCATGAATTTGAAATTTGGCTGTATCTCCCCATGAAATCGAAAACTTTTCAACCTCACCACATGCTGGCACTTCAATTGCACTCACTAACAAGCACATAATTAGTAAAATTGCAATATGCTTGTATATTATCGTCCGTATATTGCAATATGCTGCATTAATTACTCTAACATTTGCAATAATGCACGAATATACATCTCTTACTTTACGTTATTATTGCAAGCATATTGCAAGTTATACGAACAGGCATATTTTAATTATCTTCTTTTTGATTACAATATGCTTTTAAATTGACTTTTATTTATTTTCAGTATAATTGCAAATTTATCTTGTGTATCGTCAAGCATATTGCTATTATTAAAATATAGTTAATGAGCATACAAAGAGGGCTTTATTATGATGTATCGTCAACGTGGCAAAATGTTCAATGTTATTCGAACTACTTACAATCCTGAAAAGGGGCGAGGTGAGCAAAAGATTGTTTGCTCATTTAAAGCGGCTGATATTAGTATATTAGATTTCTCTAATTCACTTATTCAAGACCAAATTTCTAAAAATGAGCTTAATAGTGAAGAGGTTGAAGAGTTTAAAAACTGGTTTGAATCAACCAAAGAGGGTGTACAAAAAGAACTAAATAAGAAAGAGAATGAAAATGTTTGCTTCTGGCTCAAGACAGGTAGAGATCACATTAATAATGAAATTACCGAAGAATTAGCGGATAATATTTATATTGAGCTTAAGCGCATTAAAAATAAACTACGTGAGCTGGGCTACAAAGAAAAGCGAAATCTTGAAATCTAGCATTTGGGGGGTTGAGGGG
>NZ_JAWOWF010000087.1:0-6368 GCF_033340295.1 Vibrio sp. 1401 | reverse complement strand
TGTTTTACCGTGGTCAACGTGGCCGATAGTACCAACGTTAACGTGCGGTTTCGTACGTTCAAATTTTTCTTTAGACATGAGTGGTCCCTCTAGGTACGGATTTAGGTGGCCCAAATTGACCACGCAACCAAAAAAAGATAATTGGTAAATCTAATATCAAAAGGAAATAAACTTGAGAGCTGGTGCTGATAGGCAGACTCGAACTGCCGACCTCATCCTTACCAAGGATGCGCTCTACCACCTGAGCTATATCAGCACTCAAATTAGAGTGGAGCGGGCAGCGGGAATCGAACCCGCATCATCAGCTTGGAAGGCTGAGGTAATAGCCATTATACGATGCCCGCAACACGTAACTCTGAGAGCTATTTCCTAAAGAATATGGTGGAGGGGGACGGATTCGAACCATCGAAGGCAGTGCCGGCAGATTTACAGTCTGCTCCCTTTGGCCACTCGGGAACCCCTCCAAATTTTCAAGCCATTCAGACTACTAAAGGAAAGAATGGTGCCGACTACCGGAATCGAACTGGTGACCTACTGATTACAAGTCAGTTGCTCTACCTACTGAGCTAAGTCGGCATAGGTGGTGCGCATTCTATTGAATGATTTTCTAGGTTGCAATAGTAATTTGAAAAAAAATCATAAATTTCGATTTTTTAGATTCGTTTGCTGCAAATTCGTACAAACTTAGCTTTTTTAAAGTAAACTTCGACCTTTGTCGTTTGCTTTGAAGTTCGCTTGATGTATGTTCTTGCTTCTATTAAACCAAGGATAAAAGAGACCCATGAGTCCATTTTTGTCATTTGACCGTGCAAATTGGGCCGAGTTAAGAAACTCTGTACCGATGACACTTTCTGAAGACGACTTGACTGCGCTTCAGGGCATTAATGAAAACCTAACCATGGAGGAAGCGGTAGAGATCTACCTTCCTTTGTCTCGTCTTTTGAATCTGTATGTCCAGGCTCGTCAAAGCCGCAATTCCGTATTACAACAATTCTTAAATACAGAAGAACATGCTCCCCCTTTCGTAATTGGTATCGCTGGCAGTGTTGCTGTAGGCAAAAGTACGACTGCTCGTATTCTAACGGCATTGCTTTCTCGTTGGGAGAATCATCCCAAAGTGTCCTTGGTTACAACAGATGGCTTCCTATATCCGAAAAAAGTACTAGAAGAACGCGGTATCATGCATCGTAAAGGCTTCCCAGAATCCTATGATATCAAGCGCTTAGTCGAGTTCATGTCTGACGTAAAGGCAGGAAAGCCCGATCTTGAAGTACCCATCTACTCTCACATCACGTATGACATTACTGATGAACTAAGGAAAGTGGATAGACCGGATGTTCTTATTATTGAAGGTTTAAACGTTCTGCAAAGTGGAATGGACTATCCACATGACCCGCATCGTGTCTTCGTCTCTGACTTTTTAGATTTTTCAATTTATGTCGACGCAGAAACAGAAACCATTGAACATTGGTATGTAGAACGCTTTTTAAAGTTTCGCCAAGGGGCCTTTACGAAACCAGGCTCTTATTTTAGCCACTACACACAACTCTCTGTCGATGACGCAAAGAAAAAAGCGAAGCAAATTTGGCATGATATTAATGGGCTCAATTTAGAATTGAATATTCTTCCAACTCGTGAGAGAGCCCACTTGATTCTACACAAAGGCGTTAACCACTTAGTTGATAAAGTCTCGTTGCGAAAGTAATCGAAGATTAGTCATTTTTACGCAACGAGATTTCACCACCAATATAAGTCTCTAGTCCTTGGGAGGTTTCGATTAATATTCCACCTTGATGATCGATGCCTCGAACGACGCCATATACCTCTCTAGGACCAATAAGCAGTTTGACCTGACGATTAAGGAAATTGTCTAACCGATTCCAACGTTCGATAAAGCCAGTAAGTCCTTTCATTTCATATTCGACAAGTGCGGAATTCCAATGCTTGATAAGTGTCATTGCTAGAACATTTCTATCGATCTTGAGACTCTGATTTACTTGGTTCAACGTGGTCCATGGCTGGTCAATCTCAGGCTGGTCGTCAGGCATTCCAATATTCAGGCCCATCCCAATCACTAGATGAGCAGCCCCACCGGCCTGACCCGACATTTCAACCAAGATTCCGGCCAGTTTTTTATCTTGATAATACAAGTCATTCGGCCACTTGAGTTTAACACCTTGCATGCCTACTTCTTCCAAAGCTTCCACTGCGGCAATCCCAATCACCAAGCTCAAGCCCATTGCCGCAGCCATTCCTGCATCCAGTCGCCAATACATAGAGAGATATAAGTTAGAGCCAAACGGTGAGACCCATTGTCTACCGCGGCGACCACGCCCTTGTGCTTGATATTCAGCAATACAAACACGGCCCTTTTCCGAATCCGCGACTCTGTCGAGCAAATATTGATTCGTTGAGTCAATCACAGGGACGAGTTCAACAAGTGACTCCGAGCTAGTGGTAAGGAGAGTCTCGTCTAACAACTGCAATGGTGAGGCTAATTGGTAACCGCGCCCTTGCACTCGATAAATATCAATACCCCATTCACTAAGACCTTTAATGTGCTTAGCGATTGCCGCTCTAGAAACATTAAGATCGTCGCCCAACGCTTCTCCTGAATGAAACTCTCCATCACTTAATAACTTTAGAATATGAAGTTTCGTAGAGTGATCTTTTCTCATCTAGATGCCTCGATCTGAGCCAAATTGGTCTCCCCGGTACGATTGAGAAAGCGTACTTCATGCTCAAGTATGATTTGGTATTTGTCCCATACTGTATGCTTCACTAAAGAAGCAAGCGCGACAATGTCATCAGCACTACAATTATCTATGTTGGTCAAAACCAAAGCTTGCATAGGGTTGACCTGCGCACCGTGTACAGACTTCCCTTTTAATCCACACTGATCAATAAGCCAACCAGCAGCAATTTTCATTCCTCCTGAAGCTGGGTAGGCCACTACGTTAGGGTATTTTTTTGTTAGTCGATCATAGTGATCTTCTGTGATCACTGGGTTTTTAAAGAAACTACCTGCGTTACCTATCTTCGTTGGATCTGGCAGTTTTGCCTTTCGCACTTGGCATACTCGTTCGAAGATAGAAGCAGGGCTGAGTTGTTCTTCTGGGATACTTTGTAAAGGGCCGTACTGGTTAATCGGCTGCCATTGCTTCGCCAACTTAAGCCCTAATGCGGTGATAAAGCACTTTCCGTGCAACGCATGTTTAAATATGGAATCCCTATAGGCAAACTCACAGTCTTGGGCGTGCATTCTTTTGTTTTCAAACGTAGTTAGGTCAAGAACATCTACATAATCACAGATGTCTTTTAGCTCTAGGCCATACGCACCAATGTTCTGAATAGGAGCCGAGCCAGCACAACCTGGAATCAAAGCTAAGTTCTCGATCCCACCGATCCCCTGATTCACACACCAGGAAACTAATTCAGGCCAATCTTCACCACCGGCAATATGTAATAGGTAGTCCTCATCCGTTTCCGTGACTTCTTTACCCATGATTCGATTAACAATCACTAATCCCTCAAAATGTTCTGTAAAAAGAACATTACTTCCTTTACCTAAAAAAAGTTTCGGTAAATGGGTGAATCTTGGGTTTTGAAATAGCTCAATAACATCTTCGAGCGACTCAACGATAGCTAAATAGGAACACGATTGTTCAATTCCAAAAGTATGGTAAGCCTTTAGGCTCGCATTTGTTTTAATTTGCATAGTAGGTTTGCAACATCAGATAAGATTCTCTTAAACTGTCGACATTCTACATTAGTTATCTTTTAACCGCAGTGACAATACCAGACTCATTAATCATAGAAGTGTTAAATCCCATCAAGCTCCCCCTCATTAAGAAACTATACAAAGCGTATTACCCTGCGGGTCGAGCCAAAAAGGATGAATTGATCATTACAGCAAGCCATAAGGGTGAAATCATTGCGTTACTACGTTTAAAAAGTGTAGATAAAGTTCGTCTGTTGACAGGAATGTTGGTCATTCCGAAAGTTAGGGGAACAGGGATTGGAAAAAAACTACTAACTCATTGTAAAAACAATGTTTTCACTGATGGCGATTATTGCTTCGCGTTTACACATCTCGAATCCTATTATTCCAAGCATGGATTCACAATAATTGATTGCTCTGAGCTACCACACCAGCTACAAATGGCATTTCAACGTTATGTAGATAGCGGTAAAGATCTCATTCCAATGCAATTCATCTCTTCAACGACATCAAAACGCGTGCTTTTGTAGCCAGGTAAATCATATCTTTGATAAAATGGCAGGTTCGCAATATTGCACTAAACTAAGGTACTCATACCGATATGATAGTAAGTAGGAATCCATTCGAACAGTTGCCAAGTCTCGCTGTCAATCCGGAAGACTTTGATGTTCTGTATTCAGCAGAATCATTCAGAACCCGTCTTTTAGATGCTATCAGCAAAGCAACGTCGCGAATTTACCTAGTCGCTCTATATCTGGAAGATGATGAAGCTGGACGTGAAATTCTCACTGCGCTTTATGAAGCGAAACAGCGCAATCCTGGGTTGGACATCAATATCTGTGTCGACTGGCATCGAGCGCAGCGTGGCCTGATTGGTGCGGAGACATCTGAGGGTAATTCAGCGCTTTACAAAGCATATGCCAGTAAGTACCAACACCCAATCCCTGTCTATGGCATACCAGTGCGTGGCAGAGAAGTTTTTGGGGTACTGCATTTAAAAGGCTTCATTGTCGATGATACTGTTATCTACAGTGGGGCGAGCTTAAATAACGTTTATCTCCATTATCATGAACGTTATCGATTTGATCGTTACCATGTGATTCGACATGAATCTTTAGCGAATTCAATGGTGCAATTCATTCAGGAAGAAATGATTGCTCACCCTGCCGTTAATGATCTTGCAGGAAAAGATAAGCCAGAAACCAAAGAAATAAAGTCGGCGATTCGCCAACTGAGGGCTTCTCTTGCTCAAGCCAACTATAAGTTTGAAGACCAAGCTGCAACAGAAGAAAGCGTAAAAGTCACTCCGTTAGTTGGGCTAGGCAAACGCCGTAATCTACTCAATCAACAGATTGTAAAGTTATTGGCAGCAGCCCAAGACGAAATTTTCATTTGTACGCCTTACTTTAACTTCCCTAAAGCACTTCATCGTGAAGTGAAACGAGCCATGAAGCGTGGTGTGAAAGTAACTATTGTTGTGGGTGATAAAACCGCCAACGACTTTTACATTGCACCTGAGGAAGACTTTAAAACCATTGGCGGACTTCCATATCTTTACGAAGTGAATTTACGTCGCTTTGCGAAAACCAATGAAGCGAATATCGCCGCACGTAAATTGTCAATTCACCTATGGAAGCATGACAATAACAGCTTCCACCTTAAGGGTATTTGGGTTGATAAACGCTATATGCTACTTACTGGGAATAACCTAAATCCACGTGCTTGGTCACTCGACCTAGAAAATGGGCTACTCATACAAGACAATTATGCGAAGCTCACTGAGAAGTTTGAAGACGAAGTTTCGCGTATTCTTGAGCATACTCACCTTATCTGTACTTATAAGCAATTAGAGAAAGTAGAAGACTATCCTATAGGGGTACAGCGACTGGTCAGAAAAATTACCCGCCTAAAGGCAGATGGTGTTTTAAAGCGTATTCTTTAGACATCATTTCTCGCTCTAAAGTACGTCGAGATTTTTATACTAAGCCAACCGCTTTAGCAGTTGGCTTTTTCATATAATCCATTTGGAATACTTAACTATTTTCTAGTACCGCTAGTGAGCACATAACCATTTAGATCTAGAGCGACTCTCTTAATGGGTTTGAGCTTTGACGTTTGTGAGTATTCCGCATAGCTTACAGCCTCGAGCTAAGCTACCCCTCTCTGTTTTGGCGCTTCTTACCCCTTGGCGATATATTTTTTCTGAGACTCATCAAATGTTCAGCGTCGAAAATCATCACCTCGCTAATGAAGAGCTCCTTCAATCTTTCACCTTCCAATTTTTTTCAAGTCGTTTGATTTTTGAGCCAGGAGAGATTGGGGGTATATATGACGCTTTTCTGGATTATGCGCACAGTTCGTTTTTTCTTTCTCATCAAGATTCAAGCCGTTGAACACCTTTGAATACCATAGATTACTTAGGTTTGTTTGTAGGTCATATTGTCTTTCCACAGCATCAACGGCCTATATTAATTAAAGCCTAGTGTGTAATCACGCAAAGTTCACTTAGTAGGGATTATGGGGAGTAGTCTAATTAGGTGTAAACACACTTCAGGGAAACGCCGCAGTAGAAACGAAAAAAGCCTCAGTCTTTCGACTGAGGCTTAATATAAGTGGCGGAGTGGACGGGACTCGAACCCGCGACCCC
>NZ_JAWOWF010000086.1:0-6629 GCF_033340295.1 Vibrio sp. 1401 | reverse complement strand
AGAAGTTCACCTGAACCCAGAAAAAGAAGCTGCTTGATAATTAATCAAGTAGTGACAACTAGCTTGAAAAACGCCGGAAAGACTGCCTGATACGTTGCGCTCTTTGAAAGACCATTAGTGTTTCTGGACGAACTCCAATTTCCTTTTCTAATCGCCAACGACTTTTCGAAGTATCCACAAACGGTTCGAGGTATTCTTGGAAGAATGCGTCAAGCGTACCTCCATAACCAAAGAATCGCTTAAAGTCTTTCAATCTAACTTCTCTGCTCGCGTTGGACTCGAATGGATATCTGCCAGCAATAGTCCGCTGATAAGGGCGGACCACCTGTGTTACCCAAAGTTGATTTAGATGATCCTTCGAACCGCTCTCCGCAAACTTAACCGACTCTTGAGAAAGCTCACCTAGCCATTGATTAAATGGTCTCGGCAAAAGTTCTTTAGCACGAGCGAAGGAAGCTGCGACATCTTGTGTAACGGTTCCATCTAAAATACTTTTGTAGGCAATTTTCTGATTGTTACCAGAGCTTGATAAGTCACTTAAATACGAACGCAAGTTAACCATTGCTTGTTGAATATCATCAAAGTCTTGCTCACCAAGGCGTAAGATCTCTGAAAAATGCGATTCGACTTCTTTACCTGGCAGAGCAACATTGAAGCCGTTTTCTTCAGGTAAATACATGTCTAGTCTATCTGCCGTATTTGAAAACTTAACTTTGGCAACTTTACCAGCAACTTCAGAAGCGGCTTTTTGATTTTCTGACAATGATACTTTTGATAGAGCAACCTCTTTTTGGATTGCTCTCAACAAAGATTCGATTGGTCTTTCAACTCCAGATAAAACCCTCGCTTGCTCTGTCGCAAGTTCTAGGCTCGGAGCCTGCTTCAATTGAATATCTTCGATCAACGTTTTCCATTCATTAACATAATCTTGATAGTATCGAGACTGAACGCCTTGGATGGCACTATCTTGATCAATTTCATGAGCCTTAAGATCGTCACCATAAACCCAGTTCTCTTCCATTAGGCTTTTTACTGTACGGTTGATCTGAATCTGAAAAATGCTATGAAAACCATTGTACGTGTAGAAACCCGAAATGCCTTGTGATAGCGGTTTTCCACTAGCTCGCTCGAACTGCTCAAGCCCTTTAGGTCCCAATACATCAGTCAAGCGAAATGAAGGTACATGACTCTTAGAAAATTGTATTTTCATTCGCTGATAAGCACGTTCAGGTAGAGACATTTGAGTCAACACTTCTCGAGCACTCGTCACGGCAGCAGTGTTGTAAGTAAAGCCTTGTCCATCGTTGCCTAATAAATATTGAGTGTGCTGTAGCAAACGTCTTCTTAAGTCTGCGTTTAGCTCACCCGGATATTGACGTTCGAAATAAAAGTTAAACCAAGCCAACACTTCATCTTGTTGATATTTGTCTGGATTGAATAACATCAAATACGTTTTTAACGTTTCGTACAAATACTCACGATGCTGTTGATTGCTCTCCATTTCTGACACCAAGCTATCAAGAAGCAGAGGGGCGTAATATTGGGTCAAAGCATCAGAATATGCATTGTTTGCCGCCTGAGACACTTTGTCTCCTTGATAGAGACCAAACCTCTTTACAGAGTCGGCATCACCGTAGTCGCTTTGCTTTCCGAGAGGAAGCGTCATCAACCTATCTAATGTTTCTACAGCTGAAACAATATCCGCTTCAAAATCTAAACTTTGAGCGCCAATCATTGCATCAATATGGCTCGCTTGTTCATTGGTATCGACAATTAACTGTGAGTTCCACTTATAACTCATAAACCAAAGCGCAGAAGCTCCTAGCAGTAGCGTTGTACATCCAATGTAAACACCTCGACGCATCCAACCTGACTGCTTTTGATAGTGACGATTAACTGTTCCTAACAGTTGCTCTTTGAAAATAACCTTGTCAAAAAGATTCTTTACGAAATAACTATGAGAGCCAGTCTGACTCTTTGCTAGAGCTAAACGATTTAACCCAAGTCCATTGGTTGATTCATTCATCAGCTTATCGACTGGTAAGCCTTCTTGAACCGAACTCAACATAAACACACCACGAATCAAGGCAGGCTCTTCAAAACTGTTTTGTGCAAAAATTTCAGCTAAAAACTCGTCAAGATTAGCTTGTAGCACTCTTAATTGCTTTGGAAATTCAAAGATAAGCGCGCGTTTATCTAAATCGTCCTCTGTTTCAAGTATTCTAAGCATACGGGCATCAAGGCGCTCCAACATGCCATGAAATTCTTTGTTGAATAGAGAAATAACGCCTCTTTCATCATCCACTTCACGAGGGAACATGAAACCAAATAATTCCTCTCGCTCTTCCTTACTTAAATCGGCAAAAAACTCATTGAAACCGGCAACTAAATCCATTTTGGTGAGCAATACGTAAATCGGAAACTGCATGCCTAACTGGTTTTTCAGTTCTTGAAGTCTCGACTTAATTGCTCGAGCATGAAGATTTCGCTCGGTTCGAGTCTGAGACATCACGCTGGCTAAACTTATCGTAACAATCGCACCATTAATTGGTCTTTGCGTTCTATACTTTTTCAACAATCCTAAGAAACCATGCCACGCTTTAGAGTCGACCTTTTCTTGACTGTCTTGTGTCGTATACCGGCCAGCCGTATCTATAAGAACTGCTTTATTTGCAAACCACCAATCACAGTGGCGAGTGCCACCTACACCGGCAATAGAGTCAGAGCCAAGGTTGTCTCCTAATGGAAACTCTAACCCCGACTGCTTTAATACGGTTGTTTTCCCCGTTCCAGGAGGGCCAATCAACACATACCACGGTAAGTCATACAAGCTTCTCTTGCCTTTGTGTGTTTTCGTCACTACTTTGACAGCTTGCTCAATACGCTCGCGCATTAAGTCAATTTCACTTGCCGCTTCTTTATCTGATAGGCTATCAACCTCAAGCAACGTTTGAATACTTTCGTCTTCTTTCACCTTTTGCTTATGCTGCTTGGTAACGTTAAATATCGCCCAAAGCAACACCAACACTAGAATAGTGACTAGCCGTTGAAAGTCACTCTTTAGGGGCTCATATCCCGCTATCGCAATAAGTGGACCAACAACCCAAATGAAAATAGAACAAGCAGCGACACCTATAAGACCGAGAAACCATCTTTGAGTAAATATTCTGCCAATTTCTTTAATACGCATCTCTATCTACCTATTATTAATTCGCGACAAGAAGGTCGATTTCAATCCGGCGGTTAATAGCTCGGTTTTCATCACTACTGTTTTCAACTAATGGTCTTGCATCCCCCAATCCCTCGGGTATCACTCGCCCTTCTAATGCACTATTCGAGATCAGTTGTTCAGACATAGCAGTGGCTCGAGCTAATGATAGGTGCCAGTTCGAGGGATATTTACTCGTGAAAATAGGCCTATCGTCGGTGTGACCAGTAACAATGATCTTGCCTTGGGTCGACTCCAATGTTCTCGCAAGCTTAGAAATAACGGGTTGGATGTAAGCGACAACATCAGCACTACCTGATTCAAATAGATCTTGAGACTTTAACGAAATTCTTACCCTGTCTTGCAGCGGCTCAACATTGATTAGCCCCTTACCGATCTCAGTTGCTAGATACATTGAAATCTTTTCTGCAATTGGCGCTGATTTTGATTCTGACGTTGCATCTTGGTTAAGTTGTTGCGGTTGAATCAAATTGACTAATTGAGAAAAGGTGCGATTGGATGCCTTATTTAGCTCATAACTAAAATACATATATATGCAGACCAATAGTGCCGCCGTTACAGAACATACAACCCAAAGAGGAGCTCTATCAGAAGCCTTTGAGCCATTCAAAATGTGTTGGTCGATACTATTGCTTAGTTCCTGAGGGACTCCTCTCCCATAAGTCTTAAGAGTAGCAATAACCTGTCTTCTCAATTTCCGGTGCGATTCCAGTCCATTTTTTTCTAAACGGTATTGACCCAGAAACCCGAGAGATAAGCACACATACATTAGTTCAAGCAAATCTAAGTTCACATCTGGTTTCGCCATGCACTTATCAAGATGCTTAAAGAACGCTTCCCCACCTTGACTGCTAGCATAGAAGGAGCTAAGTAATGAATCGTGACTCCAGAATGAATTCCCACCCCAATTGGTGTTAAGGACAACTTCATCTAGTGAACAGCATAAACAATAACGAGCTGTATCAATGGTATCCAAATCAACGTCATGCTGACGTAATCGGTTCTCATAATCTCTAAGCTTTTGTGCCAATGTCTCTTTTAGAAACAACGGATCGGAATGAGTCGCTGTCGAGCGAATTTGACCGATAATAGATAACAGGCCATTCGCCTCTGCTAGTAGAGAGTTATTCCCATAAGCGACCACTGAATCATTGTTCACCAATTCAGGACTTTTTGAGATAACTACGGTATTATCCACAGACTCTTCTGATTGTGGTTTCGATGCGGGTGCTCTTCCACCCGGTGTTGGTTTTACTATCGTTTGTTCCATACAGAGCGCGCCTATTGATTAATACTCCAAAGCTCAAGTTCAGCATTCGGAAAATGCCCTGATAGGTGAAGCGCAATACCGCCACTATCTTTTAGCCTCATCCAAAATGGCCCTTTCTTGACAACTTCGAAATAGACATAGCCCGTTTGGTAAGGAATCTGTCTCGGGACGACACTCAACGGCACTACGTTTATACCGTTGATCTGATTATTAATTAGATCGCGAATCTGTTCTGCCGGGCCAAACTTGAGTTGCGCTGGGACCAGGCGTCTTATTTCATCTGTTGTGGTATCTGCTTTAATTGCTAGCACAAATTGGCATGACTCAAGCAAGCGTTTATCTGGAAGCGGCGTCACTTGAATACCGTATTGGCGAGGCTCCAACGGAAGTTTGGTCGCAGTTTGGTCAAGAACAACACTGAGGTACTGACTGAGTATCTGATTCAACTCGCTATAAACACTTGATACATCTAAGTGATCATACGCAAGCAAACTTGGGACTCTTTTAGTTTTATTAGAAAAAGTGGCTAACTCACCAATGTAACCTTTAAGTGTCGTCGCTAATTCCAGTGGATGTAACCTATCTAACTCACTGAAATGCTTTAACTTCGCCTCATATCGGTTCAACATTTGGAGCATGATGAAATCAACAGCAGATGCCGATGCAGATTTGCCCTTAATCAAGCGCTGCGCAATAACGTCAGCACGCATCTTTGTCATCGCGATAACGTTACGTAGATAAGCTGACATAACTTTATCGCTCAGGAGATTGATAAGCGGAGGAACGTACTCATCGTCTAGTATAATTTCCCCTTCAGGAGTTACCTCTTTGATCCTTAAGATAGGTAACTCCACATAACCCGCTAATTTGTCATTACCCGCTTTCAACTCAAGGTTGAGGGCTGCAACTTGGATGGTTTCTTCATCTTGTCCTGTAAGGTTATCTATCACGTCGATATCTTGAAGTACATAACGAGAGACGATCGATTCGCTTACATCCGAAACGTTTTTACCTGTAACACTTGAAAGAGGGAGAGTTATTTTTACTAACGTATTTTCAGTGTTTTTATCAATAAGTAGAGGCGAAACTGAATCGTTGGATATTAACGTATTAACCAACGTCATATCTGGCAAAACAGCTTCAAGATGCTCAAGTTCAATAAGACCATCTTTTAGCGCGTGTTTTTTTACTCGACATTTCCAAACTCCCCAATTGTAAGCCCCACCTAACTGATGTAAGCCCTTGAATTCTTGAGAGGTTGCGCGTTCTTGTTGTTGGAAGTGCTGGGGACGTAAAAACATTCCTTCGCACCAAGCCGTCTTGGAGTATTGCGTCATTTATAATTAGCCAACTAAACGTTATTTAACGACCAAAGACAGATCTTCTAACAATACTTGATATGTGTTGTAACCGGTCTTATCCACTTTAATGACTTGTCGCCAATTTGAGTTTTCAATATCTCGAAACGCGACGACAATGCCTAAATATTCTGTCTTTGGAGACATACTTGCTTGATATGTTTCTTTCTGACCTGGAGTTAATGAAACTTCATATTTATTCACTAAATCAGGTCCTAAGACTTTTTCACTTTCTTCATAAATAGAAAAAAAGTCCTGGCTTTCGAAAATGGTATTTGACGTTAATTCAAATACATACACCACTACAGGAGAAGGCCTGCCGTTTGAATCAGGATTAATGTTATGACTTGCTGCTATTTCTAAATCTGAGTATGGATCAACAACTAGGTTCGCTGCTGAGCACCCAAATAAAGCCATTGAAATTAATAACAAAATATATTGGTAAAACTTTTTCATCACCCTAATTCCTAGCCTTTGTTTTTTAATGCTAATTCATAGTGCTTAGCGAAGTCTTCTAAATAGAACGGAGACTCTTTATTGATAATATCATCGGATAACTTTTCATGAATATCCTCAAACCTCTTCCAACTTTGAGCATATTTTCTAGCTGGAATAACCTTATTGATAACCGTGTCTTTCGCTAAAGCATCTGAGTATATAGAAGTAGGTTCAACAAGTGACATAACACTCGAAACCGGCTTTGTTGCGTAATTCGATGGAACTAAATCAGGAAGTTACGATCTGATCGGTTACATCAGTTAATCATCGTAGC
>NZ_JAWOWF010000085.1:0-6858 GCF_033340295.1 Vibrio sp. 1401 | reverse complement strand
GGGTCTATCGGATTGTTACATGTTGGTAGGATCATTCAACTGATCTGCCGATTAAAGTCTTAACTGATCGGCATTAGCGCCTAGGGAGCTGTTTTTGTTGCTTCTGAAAGCGATATCTAAGTGCAGGTATTAAGCCTTCTTCACAAACTGCGCAGTTACCATCATTTCACCAGCACCATCGACTTTACAATCTAGTTGATGATCTTTGCCGTCTTTAATACGACGAATCACTGCTTTGGTGCCGATCTTAAGTACCAGCGAACTGCCTTTTACTTTTAAGTCTTTCGCTAACGTGACCTTATCACCTTCCTGCAGCAAAGTGCCGTTGGCATCTTTCACGTTTACGACGTCTTCTTCTGTTGCCTGAGTCGGGTTCCATTCGTGAGCGCACTCTGGGCAAACAAGGTGGTCTTGGTCTGGATAAACGTATTCTGAGTTACAGTTTGGGCAAGGAGGTAGAGACATAAGTAATTACTAGCTAACGAATTTAGCACTATGGTAATGGGTATTGCTTGTCTAATCGAGTAAATTTATACGCTCGCTCTTTTCTTCAAGAACTTCTTTAAAAGCGAACATACCATTTAATGCTGCAGGAAATCCGGCATAAACAGACATTTGTAAAATAACCTCTTTCACTTCTTCCTCATTGCAGCCCACATTAAGAGCCGCATGAAGGTGAACCTTTCATCTCAGTGGTTGGTGCGGAGCTGAATGTGCTCTATCTGAGCAGGCATAGCAGCCAAACGAATTCGCCTGTTTAAAAACACTCTTGAATAGACAAATAGCTTTCTCTGATGTGCTCAATCAATGCTTGAATTCGTTTCGCCGGATTGCGAGTGTATGGATAAACCGCATAAATGCCGACCACTTTACTGGTGTGCTCTGAAAGCACCTCAACCAGTTTTCCTTGTTGAAGATCTTGATAGACCAAACATGTCGGTAAGTAAGCGAGACCATTGCCAGCTATCGCACTTTTACGCAGTGCAGCGGCATTGTCAGAAGAGAAATTACCCGATACTTTCAAGGTGTAATTGTCACTGTTGCATTTGAACTGCCAGTTAAAGGTGCCGCCTGTTTCATGGGTATAGCCCAAGCAATTATGCCTTTGAAGGGCTTTTGGTGTTTTCGGTTCACCGTGTTTTTCAAGGTACTGCGGAGAAGCGCAAATCATCCAGCGAGAATTAAATATAAAACGCGCGATGAGACTTGAATCCTCTAAATAGCCAGTGCGGATCACTAAATCATAGTTATCTTCAATCAAGTCAACGAAGTGGTTATCCATCGACATATCAACGGTCAGGCCAGGATTGTTATTGCAAAACTCGGAAATAGACTCAGCCAGTAGCAACTCGCCAGAAATGGTTGGCACCGACATTCTAATATGACCCGCTAAAGATTCGTTGTAACCCGTTATCGACTTAAACGCGGCATTGGCTGTGGAGTAGATATCTTTAGAGCGATGATAAAGCACCTCTCCTGCCTCTGTTAACGTCAGTTTACGAGTGGTGCGATAAAGCAGTTGCGTCCCAAGATCACTTTCAAGCTTGCTCACTCTTTTGCTGATCATCGACTTGGTGGTGTGGTTATGTTCCGCAGCTTTACTAAAAGAGCCGTGTTCAACGACTTGCGTAAACAGAATAAGATCATCAACTTGCGGCATAGGAGATCCTCTAAAGAGCAAGAGTATGAAAGGATTATAACGGTTCACCTAATAAGAGACGAGCCATTAATAGAAGAAAGGCACAGCCACATGAGATGTGCCTTGATGCCCTGTTCCCATAGAGCAAATTGAATTCTAATTACATGTCATCAACGATGATGTAAGTCGCTGAGACAGGACCATGCACTCCCACCACTTTGATCAGCTCAATATCAGCAGTAGAGCTTGGCCCTGAGATAAAGTTAACGCATGAAGGAATGCGTTCACCCTTTTGAGCTTTTTTATGCAGTGTCATCGTCGCCTGAGTTAAACGAGCTAGCAGCGTACTTTTGGCAATCACGAAGACAGAACTTTCTGGCAATAAGCTAATTGATCGACCTTGTTTCGGATCGCTATAAAGCACTACGGTTCCTGACTCAGCGAGTGCTTGTTCCGCCATTACGACACCAATCTTAGCGCGCTCCGCAATAGTGATATTCGCTTCATAACCTAAGGCGTTATCCCAAATGTGCACGTGGTGCTGTTCGTTCGCGAGCTCCGATGGCGTGACAAGTTCCAATAAAGCAGGAGACGCTGAAAAAATCGTATCGACTCTCTTTGTATCTTGTTCGGCGGTGCAAGCACACTGACAGACTTCACCCAACACCGCTTGAAGCTGGCTCTTTGTCGTCTCAATCACTTCAGCCCCTAACGAGGTGTGCGCATACTCTTGCAATACTTGCTTTAACTGTTCGGTACTCAGCCCTTTCATCACCTCTTGGTGGTATGAGTGACGAAGCAAAGGCCTTGTAACCTGTGTTAACGGAGCGCTTCTACCAAGTTTGTTGGCAATATTAAGCAGAAACTGATCGCGATTATGAATTGCTGCCTGGCTGTTATCTTTTAACGTAGACATCATGAGATCCTTATTTCTGTTTTCGATTGGCAAACCAGCTACGGAACGACTGGCCATCTGGAGTTGGAAGATCTCTTGATTCATTCCACTGCTTAATTGCGCCGACACTGAGTGGCATTTTTCCATCTCGGATCAAACCGCTAGCGACTGTTGCACCCACTTTGATGCTCATATCCCACAAAAGCGGTTTAGCGTTAATTAGGTTGAAACCAGAAACGATAGCCCGTTCACTAAAAGGCGTGATCTTGTCACTAGCCATTTTTTCACGATGCTTCATAAGTAGGTCAGAAAGCGGGATCTTAACTGGGCAAACGTCATGACAAGATTTACATAGGCTGCATGCGTATGGCAGATCTTTAAAATCATCGTACCCACCAAGAAGTGGGGAAAGGACCGCACCAATTGGGCCCGAATAGATAGAGCCGTACGATTGGCCGCCAATGTGACGGTAAGCCGGGCACGTATTCACACAAGCCGCGCAGCGAACACAGCGCAAGATGTCTTTAAACTCAGAGCCCAAAATATCTGATCGGCCATTGTCGACAATCACTAGATGGAACTCTTCAGGGCCGTCACAATGCTCTGCTTCACGTGGGCCAGTTAAGGCGGTGACATACCCGGTTAATGGTAAACCGACCGCACTGCGACAAAGCAAACTGATCACAATATCCAGCTCTTCAAAAGTTGGAACAATACGCTCCATCCCCATCACGGCAATATGCGTTTTTGGCAAGCTTGTCGCCAAACGGGCGTTACCTTCATTGGTGACTAGAGTAACCGTGCCCGACTCCGCGACAGCAAAGTTACAACCGGTAATGCCAATATCCGCCTCTAAAAAATCATGGCGAATATAATCACGTACAAAGCGCGTCATCTCTTCTGGATCTTCCGAGCCTTGGTAGTTGAGCTTGTCTTTAAAAATCGCTTTAATTTGCGTACGGTTTTTGTGTAGAGCCGGCACAACGATATGCGAAGGCGCATCGCAGTCATCCACTTGCAAAATGTATTCACCCAAATCGGTTTCAACCACTTCGCAGCCATTACGCTCAATCACTTTGTTTAGACCAATCTCTTCCGTCACCATAGATTTGGATTTGACGACTTTTTTGGCCTCTTTCTGCTGAATGATGGTTTCGATGTAATCTGTTGCCTCTTCTGCAGTCGAAGCAAAAAACACACTGCCTCCGTTTTTAACCACGTTTTCACTCAGTTGATGCAGGTAGTAATCTAGGTTCTCTAATACATGATTACGAATGTCCATGCCCATATCACGCCATTCTTCCCAGTGGCCGAGTTTGTCCGCTGCAATTTGGCGATTGTTGAACATACGTTCCTGAGCGTTCGCCACAGAGTGACGCATAAACTCATCTTGCATTTTTACTTTGATGCGCTGCTTGAAGTTCACATCGCTGGTTTTCATCGACATACTCTTCTCCTTAACGACTCAACAGCACATCAACGATATGCATCACTTTGACAGGCTTGCCTTCACGGCTAATACGACCACCAATGTTGATCAAACAGCTAATATCAGCGCCAATTAAATAGTCTGGACTGACATCACTGATATGGCGGACTTTTTCCTTCACCATTTCGCCGGAAATTTCTGACATTTTGACCGAGAACGTCCCACCAAAACCGCAGCACGTTTCTTGGTTTTTGATCGGCAACATCTCCAACCCTTCTACATTTTCTAGTAGCTTGAGCGGCTCTTCACGCACACCCAATTTACGAATCAAGCTGCAGGATGGGTGGTAAACCGCACGGCCGTTAAGACGAGCGCCAACATCCACTTTATCTAACTTGTTAACGATGAACTGAGTCAGCTCGAATAAGCGATCCGCAACCTTTTGTGCTCTTTCAGCCCACTCAGGTTCAGAGGCTAAGTATTCTGGGTATTTTTTGATAGAAGCTGCGCAAGATCCTGCAGGCGTCACGATTGGGAAATCATTGCCTTCAAAGCTCTCAATCAACTTTTTCATGGCTGGTTTGCTTTGCTCAATATAGCCGCTGTTTAATGACGGCTGACCACAACAACCTTGCTGAGTTGGGAATAGAACCTCGCAGCCCAACTGCTCTAGAAGTAGCACCGTCTTTTTGGCGACTTCCGATTTCACAGAGTCACATAAACAAGTGACAAAAAAGTTAACCTTCATTTTTATGCTCCAGTGTTCACTGACTTTGATTACTCGGCATACGCCCTAAATCCAGTGATTTTTTATAATTTGCCCACCTGCATGACTCTGTTCCCAAAGCCCTTACTACAGCGCAGGTAGGCATAATTGGTTTAAATAACGCTGCTCACTAAGGCGACAATCACCCCATACAGAACCATAGGGATCACCGTTCGTTTGATGATGTAACCCTCTTTATTGGCGATTCCCAAAATGGTTGAAACGGCGATGATGTTATTAATACAGACCATGTTGCCCATCGAACCGCCGACAGATTGCAGTGCTAAAATAAGGTTTTGTGGCAAGCCAACTGTCTGCGCAATGGTTTGCTGAATGCCACCAAATGTGAGATTAGAAACGGTCGCCGAGCCAGAGAAGAACGCGCCCAATGCGCCAAGGTATGAAGCAAAGAACTGCCAACTGGTGCCCAACAGATCAGACAGCGCTCGGCCAGTTGTCATGATTGGAGAGTTTGCGTCTCCCATCATCATAAACTTCACCATGATCAGAGCTCCCACCAGTGCAATGAAAGGTGTTTTGATTCGCTGCCCCGTTTCAGTAAACACTTGGCCTAGCTGCTGTTTACTCATTTTGAAGACGAGTGCACTGACGAGCACCACCAATAAAAAAGGGATTAAAGCAGGCACATACAAGGTTTTGTATGCCCATGACGTATCAGTTCCCAGTATCTGGCTCAGCTTTAAGATTAAGGCATTCGAGACACTAAACTCCGCAAAATGACCAAGTTGAACGGTGAATAGCTGAGTCGAATCGGTTAAGAGCTGCTTTATCCCTAGCTGCTGGATACGAGTAATAATGAGAATGGCGATAAGCAGTAATGTTGGACTCATTGCCTTGATAATTTCGGCCCTTGGAATCTGCGCTTGTTGCTCATTTTCCTCTGGCTGTTTTGGCTCCATCCCGATATTTAACCGCGCCAATACAATTGAAATGGTGAGACCAATCGCCCCACCAATCAGTGCTGGAAACTCGTAGTTCCACTGCGCGAAAGCAAGGTATGGCAATGTGCAGGAAAAAATGCTGAGCTGAATAAAGATGATATTACGTAGGATGGACTTCCAGCTTACGACAAAGCTCAGCGCAATTACCGGAATAAAAACAGCAGCGACCGTATGCAGCAATGCAGAAGTGCGGCCAATTTCGAGTAGATCGTGTTCACTTAGCCCAAGACCACTAAAGCCGAACCAAGTTGGCGTACCCACCGCACCAAAAGAGACAGGCACAGAATTCATAATAAGCGCCAACATAGCCACACGAAGCGCCGGAAAACCAAGTCCAACCAAGATTGGCGCTGCAATTGCCGCCGGTGTACCAAACCCTGATGCACCTTCAATCATAAAGGCAAACGCCCAACCAATGATCATAAGCTGCGCAATTTGATTGCGGCTGACGCCTTCTAGCCAACGCTTGATGACCGCTTCCGCACCGGATAAAGAGATGGTTCTATTTAAAAGTATGGCTCCGGCGATAATCGAAATTGGTGTGATGGCAGATAGCGCACCTGCAATAGCACTGGCCACAAGTGGCGTGATGTGCGCGTTAAAGTAAAACAGTTGAATGACACCGACTAAAAGTGCAGTTAGCGGCAAAGCAATATTTGAAGGGATGGCCTTTTTTTTGGTCATCATCCATATGAGTAAAATAATAGGGGCAATAGATATCAATAAGTTGGCCATTGGGCCTCCATGTTTTCGTTATTGGAATCGTTATTTTTATTTTGATTTTTGTCGCTTAGGGTAAAGCTTATAATTGTTGTGGTTATTTTAGAGAGAGGATTCGAGTTGGCTATTGATATTTAAATAAGACAAGTTTTGCGTAAAAGGAAATCTGTGACATGCTACTAGTTAGCTTAAATTAAATTTACCAACACCCATGTAATATCAATAACTTAAAAGCAAACCAATAATGGTGAGTAGTTTAATTAGACCTATTTTGGAAACAATTAAGTGCAAACTAGCAACTAATAAACAAGGCTAGAAAAACAGGCATAGGAATTATTCTCATCAATACTATTAATATAGTAAACCCGTCATTCCGCAGCCAATTTAGGAATAAACTGCTTCATACAGAACACCAAGAAGCTTAAGCAGCCGAGTCTGATGCTCTTG
>NZ_JAWOWF010000084.1:0-7118 GCF_033340295.1 Vibrio sp. 1401 | reverse complement strand
AGCCAGCAATTGTATTTAAAGAAATGGCATTGGCTGCTTGATATTAGCGAGTGTCGCACTTCGCAGTTGAATTCGGGAACTAAATTAAACAAATAAATAATGGCTGAGATAATTTATAAACCTTGCCTACTTCCATAAGTTTTGTGCAACTGAAATCACATCAATCATGTTATTTATGAAACATTATTACTACCTTAGAAATATCATGGTTTATCTTATATCAATAAATTAAGGATATATGACACACCATTAAAGATGGATGCTTCATATTTTTAAGTAATAACTCAAATTTTTTTATAAAAAACCAAGCTGTCACTCTCTCTATACAATAATGATTGTTGATTTTAGTTCTCATCTAATAATGATTTATTTCGAGTGTAATAATATTAATTGCTTTAAAAAATAGTCAAATTTAAACAAAATCTTGATTTAGCATTTGCACATAAGGAAAAGATAAAGTTAAATATAAGGACTCTTTGTTTATTTATAGATTGGCATTATTTAATCGTAACGATAAAAAGTGCCCAACACATTAACCTTTTAATAGGAATCGTTATGTCAGAGCTGACTAAAACCCTTCTAAATATCCGTAGCCTTCGTGCATTTTCTCGTGAGCTGACTCTAGAACAATTGGAAGAAGCTCTAGATAAACTCACTACTGTCGTAGATGAGCGTCGTGAAGCAGAAGAAGCAGAACGCGCAGCACAAGCAGAGCAAGAAGCTAAGCTTGCAGAGATTGCTGAGAAAATCGCTCAAGACGGTATTGACGTGGAAGCACTTATTACTGCGCTATCTGGCGAAACTAAGACGAAAGGCAAAGCGAAGCGCGCACCTCGCCCTGCTAAATACAAATACACAGATTCAAACGGTAATGAGAAAACTTGGACTGGCCAAGGTCGTACACCTTCGGCGATTCAAGAGCAACTTGATGCAGGTAAATCTCTGGATGAGTTCCTAATCTAGATCCGTGCTATTTTTAAAAGGCTCCCATAGGGAGCCTTTTTTATTTAAACCATTACAAATAAAAAAGGCACATTTCTTAATGTGCCTTTTACTTTAGTTACAGAATAGTTAATTAAACCGCTTCGTATTAACGTTCCCAGTATGCTTCTTCTAGGCTATCTTCTCGCTCAGGAAGTCCGCGCGACAATCGTGGTGAATGTTGCACGAGAACTTCGTAGCTAGCACGGTTTGCGTATTTGCAGACTTGAGAAAAAGAAGAGTAAGTTAAATACTCGTTACTGTGCTTGCTTGAATTAGGCACATTTTCTTTATGGTATTTATTTGCTGCCATATCATGAAGAACAGCAGATAACGCGGCATCACCTGCGCCATTTGTATTCTTAATTTTTTCTGGGCCACCCATATATGGCGAGATATGCGAGTACACTTTTATTGGCGTCTCGCATGAGTCTTTTTTCGCCGGACGACTGAATTCATAACGATTAAATTCAGCAATTGACCCTGGAAGTAATGGCAAAGAAGTTTCGCGCTTCGCGCTATCTTCCGTATACCCAGCCATAAATAGACCTACAGGACCCGCCGTGCACAATACTAGATCAGCCCACTCCAATGTTTTATCAGACGCAGCAAGTGGATCAGATTCCCCCGTCAGAGCTTCTGCTTCATCTTCATTCATCGCAACGACAGAAACGTTATCTCGAATGAATTCTTGCCAATATTTAGGATCATCTTGAATAACAAACTTTGTGCCTAAAGTCAGAACAACAGGCACATCATTCTTTTTCGCGTACTCAATCGCTTTCATTGTTGCTTCCGGCATTGGGTCGCCGTCTTTGCAACGTACTAGATATGACGTCAGTACAAGTGCTGATGCATTTTTAAAGATTTTCTCTGGAATGCTATCAGGATGGAGTTGGTTCATTTGCCCTTCGCTGATAGCAAAAGTACGTTCACCGTCTTCTGTGATAAGAGCAAAACAACGGCCAATTGCACCATCTACACCTTGTAGGTAGTTCAAATCCATGCGGCTTGATGTATTACAAAGATAACGGTAACCGTAGCTGCCAATCTTAATATCCTGGCTCATCACTCCAAGTAGTGTGGAGCGATCATCCGCTAGCACGGAGTAGTTATGTAGCGTGTTACCAATTGTACCGCCCGCATACTCATTGGTAATCAAGTTCTCTTCTTTCAGTTGCTGGTATAACTCTTCTGCTCTTTCGTCATCGATAACCAGAGAGTGACCTTTACTCAGACCGTACTTTTCAATCACATCCGTTGTAACTTTTGCTTCAATATCAACCAAGGTTTGGTCAATACCAATGATGTGAGTGCGCGTCATCTTCTTGCTTTCTTGTGCTTGGCTCACCAGCGGGTCACGAGCATGAACAGGAAAATAGTGCTTCGATTTGCGTTGTCCAGGAAATTTCATATTGTCAGTCTGAGTAAGGGGATGAAAAGGAGAGCGGATTCTATACCGCTAATAATAAAGCAGCAATAAAAGCGATTATAGCAAACGTTTGCTGACTACTTTTTTCTTTTAGGTGGCTTATTCACCTTCCATAAAGCTGAGATCTGGTAGTTGCTCAAGGTTCTCGCTATAACGCTTTAGGTTGAACTCACCCTCATTCTTCATTACATCAAAAATCTCAATTGACATCGCACATGCCATCATCGCAACCGCATCTTCACGTGGTGTGCCAGTCATCATTAAACGCATAAGGGTTTCTTTTACTTTAAGCGGGTTACCATCTTCGAGCTGATTTTCAACAATTTCAATCAACTCACTTTCTTGCATAAATTGGTTTTCTTCTGTCATTTGATGTTTCCTCTTGGATTTTGGCCAACTATGCCATATATACCTCTTCTATACTTGCGAAATTACTCGTTCGAATCTTTGTTGAAGAAAAATCCAGCGAAACGAATTGTGATTTCGATCTCGGATCTGTCACCGGTCTGTGGATTCTGATAGAATCTGCATCCCGTTTATTTAAGTGGTGTTTAGTAATGTCTGATAACAGCCAAAAGAAAGTCATCGTCGGTATGTCCGGCGGCGTTGATTCATCTGTTTCCGCGTATCTTCTAAAGCAGCAAGGCTACCAAGTAGAAGGCCTTTTCATGAAGAACTGGGAAGAAGATGACAACGAAGAATATTGTACAGCGGCAGAAGATCTTGCTGACGCTCAGGCAGTATGTGACAAGCTAGGCATCCACCTACACACTATCAACTTTGCTGCCGAATACTGGGATAACGTATTTGAGTACTTCCTTGCTGAATACAAAGCGGGCCGTACTCCGAACCCTGACATTCTTTGTAACAAAGAAATCAAGTTCAAAGCATTCCTAGAATTCGCTGATGAAGTACTTGATGCTGATTACATTGCAATGGGCCACTATGTGCGTCGCTCTTTCCCAGAAAACGGTGAAAAAACACAAATGTTACGTGGTCTAGATGGCAACAAAGATCAAAGCTACTTCCTGTACACATTAAGCAACGAGCAAATCGCACGTAGCCTATTCCCTGTTGGTGACCTAGAGAAGCCAGAAGTACGCCGCATCGCGGAAGAGCAAGATCTAATCACGGCGAAGAAGAAAGACTCTACGGGTATTTGTTTCATCGGCGAACGCAAGTTTACTGAATTCCTAGGTCGCTACCTTCCAGCTCAACCAGGCAACATCGAAACACCTGAAGGCGAAGTGATTGGTCAACATCAAGGCCTGATGTACCACACGCTTGGTCAGCGTAAAGGTCTACACATCGGTGGCCGTAAAGGCGGCGGTGGTAACGAGGACCCATGGTTCGTTGGTGAGAAAGATCTAGAACGTAACGTTTTGATTGCCGTTCAAGGTAAAGACCATCCAATGTTAAAATCAGAAGGTCTACTTGCATCACAACTTCACTGGGTAGATCGTGAGCCAATTCGCGATGTTATGAAGTGCACAGTGAAAACTCGTTACCGTCAGGAAGATATTCCTTGTACAATCATCCCTATCGATGATGAAAACATTAAAGTTATCTTTGACGAGCCACAAATTGCTGTAACTCCAGGTCAATCAGCAGTGTTCTACAAAGGTGACGTGTGCCTAGGTGGCGGCATCATCGAGCAACGCATTAAATATTCTCAAGCTTAGGAGTCGTTACGTGGCGAATACACTTTATGACCGTACTATCGCTTTCGCTGGGATTTGCCAAGCTGTTGCTTTAGTTCAACAGGTAGCGAGAAACGGACATTGTGATCAAGATGCTTTTGAAACATCAATCAACGCTATTTTGAGCACGAACCCTGCTAACACAGTTGGCGTATTCGGTCGCGAAGCCGATCTAAAGCTCGGCCTAGAATGCTTGGTTAAAGGGATTGATAGCACACCATCAGGCAGTGAAATTACTCGTTACATTATTAGTTTAATGGCGTTAGAACGTAAGTTAAGCTCTCGTAACGATGCTATGTCTCAGCTTGGCGATCGTATTCAAATGGCCAAGCGTCAGTCAGAGCACTTTGAGCTACTAGACGATCAAATGATCAGCAATTTAGCGAGCATCTATCTGGATGTCGTTAGCCCTATTGGCCCACGCATTCAAGTAACGGGCACGCCATCTGTACTGCAGCAGACGGCAAGCCAACACAAAGTTCGTGCGCTGTTGTTATCTGGCATTCGTAGTGCAGTTCTTTGGCGTCAAGTTGGTGGTAAGCGTCGCCACCTAATCTTCGGGCGCAAGAAGATGGTAGAGCAAGCACAAATCCTTCTTGCTCGTCTGTAGTAAAATATCAAATAAGCAGCTCGCGTTTATCGCGAGCTCATTTTTTTCGACTAAAACAAATCTCGCGCAAACGTTTGCGCAATATTCGTGACAATTGCCACAGTTATTGGTATAAAGCTCACGAAATTTAGAAACCCAATTCAGGAGAACATCATGGAACTGTCAGCATTGACTGCTGTTTCACCAGTAGACGGCCGTTACGGAAGCAAGACAATTGCGTTACGCGAAATTTTCAGTGAATACGGTCTACTAAAGTACCGTACTATCGTTGAAATCCGCTGGCTACAAAAGCTTGCTGCTACTGCTGAAATTGCAGAAGTGCCAGCGTTTAGCGCAGAAGCAAACCAATTCCTAGACGACCTTGCTGCAAACTTCTCTGAAGAAGATGCACGCCGTATCAAAGAGATCGAGCGTACAACTAACCACGACGTAAAAGCGGTTGAGTACTTCCTAAAAGAGAAAGTAGCAGACGTTCCTGAACTGCACGCAGTAAACGAGTTCTTCCACTTCGCATGTACTTCTGAAGACATCAACAACACATCACACGCTCTAATGCTTAAAGAAGCGCGTGAGAACGTGATTCTTCCAGAAATCCGTAACCTGATCGACGCTATCAAAGCACTAGCAGTGGAATACCGCGACATTCCTCTTCTATCTCGTACACACGGTCAGCCTGCTTCTCCATCTACTATGGGTAAAGAAATGGCAAACGTGGCGTACCGTATGGAGCGTCAATTCAAGCAAATCGAAAACGTTGAGATCCTAGCGAAAATCAACGGTGCAGTAGGTAACTACAACGCACACCTTTCTGCTTACCCAGAGCTAGATTGGCACAAGTTCTCTGAAGAGTTCATCACAGAGTCTCTAGGCGTAACTTGGAACCCTTACACAACTCAAATCGAACCGCACGATTACATCGCTGAGCTGTTCGACGCTATCGCTCGTTTCAACACTATCCTGATTGACTTCGACCGTGACGTTTGGGGTTACATTGCACTAGGCCACTTCAAGCAAAAAACTATTGCTGGTGAGATCGGTTCTTCAACAATGCCTCACAAAGTTAACCCAATCGACTTTGAAAACTCAGAAGGTAACCTAGGTCTTGCGAACGCTGTATTCGGCCACCTAGCACAGAAACTGCCTATCTCTCGTTGGCAGCGTGACCTAACTGACTCAACAGTTCTACGTAACCTTGGTGTTGGTGTTGGCTACGCAATCATCGCTTACACTTCTACGCTTAAAGGCATCAGCAAGCTAGAAGTAAACCGTGAAGCGCTTCTTGCTGAACTAGACAAGAACTGGGAAGTACTAGCAGAGCCAGTACAAACGGTAATGCGTCGTTACGGCATCGAGAAGCCATACGAGAAGCTAAAAGAGCTAACTCGTGGTAAGCGTGTTGACGGCGAAGCAATGCGTAACTTCATCGACGGTCTTGAGCTTCCTGAGCACGAGAAAGCACGTCTGAAAGAGATGACGCCAGCGAACTATATCGGTCAAGCAATCGAGCTGACAGATAAGCTGTAATCCTCCTGTAACGACCAGATACCTAAAAGGTTGACGCGAAAGCGTCAACCTTTTTTAGTTAGGAGAGTTCGGTCGGGAGAAAATAATTTTAGTTATATGGAATGGATTATTAATTGAAGATCAGCCCCATTTGTTATGGCTGCTTTTGGAAGAACAAGGTTATTGTTCCTACTTCCACACCAAACTTTTTTATTTTCGTTAGATTGAAAACGTGTCTGTCATCCTGACGATAAAGCCAATCATCAAAAGCAACCGTCACTGATGAATCCTCCATTTGTAGCTCAAAGTCATATTGCCACTGTAGCGCATTGCCCTGCTCTTCCCCTGTTGCTACACCTATAATATCGTCTGCCTTACCTTCATAACTACCGTCTTCTAATCTAGTGATAACCCAAATTCGCTGGTCCACCTCTCCGTCATCAAACACGAAGTCTTCCACCAGCGTCAGCGTATCACCTTCTACAGTACCCACTATATCGACTTCAAAGCGACGGGTTTGCTGTTCGGTATAATCTTGCACCATCCCCCACGCCTTTATGTCGCCTTCGAAATAACCGAATACGTCAAAAGTCGGTGTAGAAGAGCGGTAATTATCAATGTCTGCGGAACATGCCGAAAGAAAAACAGCTGCCACTAAAGTCGCTGATTTAAAAATTCGTTTAAGCACTATCTAACCTGCCCTATCAATTGTTTTCGGAGTTTCGGAAATTCTGTGTTGGGTGATAACCATATAGCTAAAAATGCATCGTTCATTCGTTCGTCTTCAATGATGCCAACGTTCTTTACTTGCACGTGGCTTTGTTGCGTAATTCGGACAGAAAACCAAGTCGTCCGAAATTGAATAATTATTAAACAATATACTGAGTTTCAG
>NZ_JAWOWF010000083.1:0-7758 GCF_033340295.1 Vibrio sp. 1401 | reverse complement strand
GCATCAGACTCGGCTGCTTAAGCTTCTTGGTGTTCTGTATGAAGCAGTTTATTCCTAAATTGGCTGCGGAATCTCGGCTGCGAAGCTGATTAACGTCAGCTCTTTGGTAAACGATTTCAGCGCAAATGCACCAACGTAACCGCTACTGCCTGAAGAGCTCATCATATTGAAGCCATTCTCTGCACTTGGCGTACCCGTAAAGTTAGGCTCGCTACAGAGACTACTTTCTGCACCGTCACAAACAGGAACATCACCAGTGTTGTACGTATAGCCTGCCATTGGGAAAATTTGGAAGCCTGCTGGCTCAATCCCGAAATAACTTAGCGGCATAAAGGTACCAACGCTGTAGTTGGTTTGATCCGCGCCGTTTACGTATTCATTTTTACCGAAGTTGAAGTTCACGATACCGACCGGAAACAGCCACGAGCCACCAATACGCCACTCGCTCGCATCATCATTGATACGCAGGTTAATTTTGCGCGCTTGGTCAAGCGCAAGTGAGCCCGAGAATGAGATGTTTTGATCATCAAAATCGTAGTTGTTTGCGTAAGACGCGCCAAATTTCGTGATGACTTTTGTTGGGTCATCCGCCAACTTGTTTTTATTGTCTTTTACTCGATGCTCGGCACCATGAGCCAGCGTACTGACCAACAAAGTCGTACACACTAACGCTAGTTTATTTTTCATTTTTTAGTCCTTTGAGATGTTGAATACCCGCACTTAGCTGCGCAGATACTTTTTGAATCATCACTCACTGGATGTGACAGAAGCGCCCTAACTACCTTAGATGGCATGACAGCATCTAGTGCAGGTAGTTAGGGTAGAATGGCCTGTAAGGAAGGCGTTTTAGCGATTAGGAATGATTAGTTTTTCCAGTTGTAGCTCATGCTCATGAAGTACAGAGCAGGCTCATCAAAACCAGCTTGTAAGCGTGGCGTTTCCGACGACTCCATCAAGATCGCTTCAAACGCGAAACCAATTGAGTTTTCTGAATCCAATTTGTAATCAATGCCTGTACCAATGCGGTACGCCTTGCCAGTAGGAACGGTAATGTCACCGTTTGATTGGCTTTCATACATGCTGGTATCGAATGCAAAACCTGCATTCCACATCATTTTTTCATTCAGTTTGTACTGAGTACCCAATGCGATTTGGTAAGTGTCTTGTGTCTCTACATCGACCAATTCTGCAGCCTTAAGCGTGGTTGTGTATTCGCTCCAGTCTTGCCAGTTCACGTTCCACATCACCGCTAGGTCATCATTCACTTCATGGTAAGCACTGAAGATCAGTTGTTGCGGAGCAATGGAGTTGCTGTTGTCGAATTCAAATTCGGTTTCAGAAGAGTAAGACAGACCAAGACGAGTGCCTGGTGTTGCCTCATAAAGCACACCTACTCGACCGTTGACCTGAGTATCTTGGTCTTCGTCATTGAAGTTCAGGGCTCCCTTCGTTTCCACTTCATACATACCGTACTGAATGCCAAGCGCCGCACCCACAGACCAGTGATCATTGATGCGGTAAGAAGCGGAAGGTTGAATGGTCAACGCTTGTGTCGTTGCTGTAGGAATATCTAAATGATTATTCAAAAGACCTTCGTACTCGAGGCCAAGGCCGTAGTTGCCATACAGACCAATACCCAGCGTCCATTTGTCGTTCACTTGTTGGCTGTAAAATGCCGACGCCATAGGAACAAAACCAATCACGTTGCCCGCATCGCTAGTCATCGTGTCTAGTTGCGCGTCACCGTAAAGGCCAATCAGGTTACCAGAGAAAGATTTACCAGAAACATTCGCCAGACCAGCCGGGTTTGCTGCCATTACTGAGGCATCTTGCGCACGAGCCGCCATACCAGCGGATGCCAAACCAATATCCGATGCTGTAGTTTCATAAAGGTATAACCCACCCGCTTGCGCAGCAGCACACGTCAGTAGAGAGCTCGCTACGACGATTTTTGAAAGATTTTTCATGCTAAAACCTATTATTGTTAGGGGAACCCACGCTGCGACGGTGGTTGTATATCAATGAAAGGCATTGGCCAATCGCACACAGCGTGGGGGTGTTGTGGAGTCAGTCAGTTGAAATCAGCGTTATTGCTCGCTCACCTCAAGTTCAGTGGGTTTCTTTCGCTTAAACTTCTCGCGCAGAGATTGCATCATCACGAAGAACACTGGCGTCAGTAACGTGCCTACAAACGTAGAGAGAATCATGCCGCCGAATACTGCAAAGCCCAGTGAGTGACGAGATGCCGCGCCGGCACCCGATGCAATCACCAACGGGAATACCCCCCAAATGAAGGCGAATGCGGTCATCTGTACTGCACGGAAACGAATTCGAGCAGCTTCTTTGGCAGCATCAATGATGGATAAGCCCTTTTTTTCTCGCAGAACTTTGGCAAATTCCACGATAAGAATCGCCACTTTGGCGGACATACCGATCAAGATGACCACACCAATCTGCACGTACAAATCGAACGGTTGTCCCACCAGCAGTAGCGTGCCCATTGCGCCGAGAATCGCGACTGGAACCGCCATCATTACCGCAGCAGGAATAGTCCAGCTTTCGTACTGAGCCACCAAGAACAAGTAGGTGAACAGCAAAGACAATGCGAACGCGATTGGCGCCATGTTGCCTGCTTTCATCTCTTGGTAAGTCATGCCTGACCACTCGTACGAGTAACCACTTGGCAAAGATTCCGCAGCCAGTTTTTCAATGGCTTTTACAACATCACCCGAGCTGTAACCTGGCGCTGGCGCACCGTTCACGGTTGCAGAACTGAACATGTTGTAGTTCGATAAGGTATCAGGGCCGAAGATCGGCTTCACTTTCACTAGCGTTGCCAGTGACACCATTTTTCCAGAGCTTGAGCGAACAAACAGATGGTCGATGTCGTCGATGTCGTCACGGTATTGCTCTTCTGCTTGCACTTTCACTTGGTACGAACGACCAAACAAGTTGAAGTCAGAAATGTAGGCACCGCCCAACTGCGCTTGCAGTGTGCTGAAGATTTCATTCAACGGTACGCCCATCGAAATCGCTTTATCGCGGTCAATATCGATGTAACGTTGCGGAATGTTCGCACGGAAAATCGAGAACGCACGCGCCACTTCAGGCAGTTGATTGATTTGGCCAACAAAATCAGCGGTTGTTTTTGCCAACTCTTGTGGAGAACGGCCCAAGTTGTCTTGCAGCACAAGGTTGAAACCATCCACCGCACCCATGCCTTTGATTGCCGGCGTCGCGAAAACGAACGAAGCGGCATCTGGCGTTGAGTTCAGCATTTGGTTAACTTTGCTCATCAACGCGCGTTGGTGTAACTCAGGGTCTTTACGTTTGCTCCAGTTATCCAGTTTGATGATCAACATGCCCGAGTTTGGAATCGACGCCATGTTAATTACCGAGAAGCCCGCAACCGAAACCACGTTCTCCACACCTTCCATCTGTTTTAGCTCATCAACGTACTTCTTCATTAATGGTGCAGTACGCTGCAATGCTGCTGCGTCTGGCAAACGCATTTCGACCATGAACACGCCTTTATCTTCGTTCGGTACGAAAGAAGAAGGTACGGTCATGAACGCAAATGCCAGCACCGCAATAAGCGCGCCATAAACACCGATACTCAGCACAATACGACGGCTCAAGAAGCCAACTAAACCTTGGTATTTGCGCGTTATTGCTTCAAAACCTCGGTTAAACGCACGCAAAGGCGCAATAGGTTGCGAGTGAGTAGATTTCAACATCAACGCACAAAGCGCTGGCGTTAACGTCAATGCGTTGATCGCAGAGATCAGCACCGATACACAGATGGTGACCGCGAACTGGTTGAACATTCGACCAGAAATACCCGGCAATAGCGCAACCGGTACGAATACCGCCAACAAAATAAGCGTTGTTGCCAATACTGGCCCCGTCACTTCTTTCATAGCTTGGATAGTGGCCGGAATCGGGTCTAAATGCTCTTCATGAATAACCCGCTCCACGTTCTCTACCACGATGATCGCATCGTCCACCACGATACCGATGGCGAGGATCAAGCCAAACAACGAGATCGTGTTAATGGTCATGCCCATCACGCCCATGATTGCGAAAGTCGCAATGATGGAAACCGGAATCGCTAAGGTTGGAATAATGGTCGCTCGCCAGTTCTGCAAGAAAACGTACACAACGAAGGTGACAAGAAGTACCGCAATCACCAGCGTCTCATACACTTCATCAATCGATGTCTCTACGTATTCGGTAGAGTCATACGCGATGTCATAGACCAAATCATCTGGGAACGATTTCTCGTGCTCTTTCATGGCCTCTTTCACGCGTTCCATCACGTCTAGCGCGTTCGCGGTCGGCAACTGGTACAAGGCCAGAACGGCGGCTGGTTCGTTATTCATACGACCATCAGCTTCGTAACCTTGTGCGCCAACTTCGACACGAGCCACATCTTTCAAGCGAATCAAAGAACCTTTCTTGCTCGCACGGATGATGATGTTCTCGAACTCTTCCGCAGAAGTAAGGCGGCCTTTGGTTTGCAAAACATATTGATATTGCTGGTCGCCCGGAGCTGGCATACCACCGATCTTACCCGCCGCCACTTGGATGTTTTGCGTTTTAATTGCGCCGATAACATCGCTAGCAGAAAGCTTCAAGGTGGCCAATTTATTTGGGTTCAACCAAATACGCATTGAGTAGTCTTTCTTACCCAGCAGCGTAATGTCACTCATACCTTCGATACGTTTTAGACGCTCAACGATATTGAGATCCGCGTAGTTAGAAAGGTAGATACTGTCGTAAGACTGTTTCGGAGAACGCAGTGTGATAACGCCCAGCATGTCGGAAGATTTCTTCTTAACCGTCACACCGATTTGGTTTACTTCTTGTGGTAGAGACGACGTCGCCTGTGCCACCAAGTTGTTCACACGAACCTGTGCCATATCGCCATCTGCGCCCACTCGGAAGTAAATACGCAATGTGTATGAGCCATCGTTACCAATCACAGAAGACATGTAAATCATGTCTTCAACGCCGTTGACTTTGGCTTCTATCGGTTGTGCTACGGTCTTTTTAACCACGTCCGCGTTTGCACCCGGATACATGGTGCTCACCGTAATTACCGTTGGAGAGATTTGAGGATACTCAGAAATTGGCAAGACTTTCAGGGCGATCATACCCATCAATGTCATCGCCAGTGAGATCACCAAAGCAAACTTCGGCCGGTGAATGAAAAATTTACTTAACATCAGTACTCACTCAGCCTTGTTCACTCTGTAGTTCAACGTCTTTCACCGTTGCACCCGGACGCACTTTTTGAAGACCATTGACGATGACTTTTTCGTTAGCCGCCAAACCAGTCAGCACAGCACGTTTCACACCGTAGGTCTGACCGAGTTCAACGTTACGACGAGACACCACGTGATCATCACCAACCACCATGACGTAGTCACCCGCTTGGTCTTGTTGAACAGCCGCCGATGGGATAAGCAAACCATCAATGGTTTTGTTGCGCAGCTTGATGGTCAAGTTGCCATATTCACCCGGCATAAGCGCGTAAGTTGGATTATCGAATTGTGCTTCTGCTCGAATTGAGCCTGTTTCTAAATCGATCTTATTGCCAACGGCGTAGATCTTACCATCAAGCGGATACAATGAACCGTCTGAAAGCGTCAGTGTTAAATCAACATCCAGTTTGTCATCGTTACGATGAGCCACATCAATCGCACTTCTTACGCGGCGGTAGAGCTTCTCATCCACATCAAAGCCAAAGCGAATTGGGTCTACTTGAGTGATCGAAACAAGAGGAACGAGTTGAATTTTCGAAATACGGTCACCCACTCGGAAGTTGCTGAAACCCACGCGACCAGAGAAAGGAGCACGCACAGAGCTAAATTCAAGATCGAGCCTTGCTGAAACCAGCGTCGCCTTCGCCTCTTCTACCGAAGCAATCGCTGCGGCTTGCGCGGCAATGGCGTCATCGTATTGCTGCTCACTGATGCTTTTATCTTTGATGAGTTTCTTCACACGTTCTGCATCACGCGTAGTTTGAACGAGTTGCGCTTTTGCTTTTTGCAACGACGCTTTTGCATACGCCAGTGCCGCTTTGTAAGGACGGTCGTCGATTTCAAACAACAATTGGCCTTTTTCGACCATATCGCCATCTTTAAAATAAATCGCGGTTAATTCTCCACCGACTCGCGGCATAATATCAACGTCATTTACCGCTTCAGTTCGACCGATAAAAGTATGATAAGGAGTGATTTTTGTTTCGGTTAGGGTAACGGTTTCAACAGAGGGTGCTTGGGCTGTTTTCGTTGCGATATCGCCAGTTTTGCATCCTGATAGTAATGCAGAAGATATAGCAATAGATACCAACGCAAATTTATATTTGGCTTTCATGATAAACCTACTTTATATAGAAAGTGCTTTGGCCTAGATATTTAAATATATGGATAAACACACTTTCTATTCTGGAAATAAACGAGGGAGTTAGAATTGGTAGTTAAATTCGATACGGTGATCACCATCACCGAAATTAACGTGCTCATTCCAGTTTGCAAAGTAACGAATATTTGCGCGAGGATTAATTTGATAAGACAACGCAAACTCATGAGTCAAGATATTATCTTCACCCGCATAATAAGTATCTTTATATTGACCAGACCCTGACAACGTATGCATATACATTGGGTTGTAGTTAATCCAGATTTTATCGGTTAATTCAATTTTTGAGTACATACCCACAACAGTGAAAGTACCTGGAATTTCATAACCTTTGTCATCACCACTAAAATCATTAGCAATAGTGACACCCGCACCAGCTAAAGGAAATAGCTGCAACATACCAAACTTAGGTAGACCTTGAATAAAGCTATAAGATGCATCTAATTTATCGTTATCAACGTCGTAGTTTACATCTAATTGACGGCCTAGACCTTTTGCGACTTCTACTTGGAAATTACGTAGTCGGAAAGAGTCAATGCTGTCATCAACGTTGGCATATATTGGATCGTCATTGTCGCGAATGCCAAATAGCTCACCACCAATGCCTTTCATTTCAATGATGTTCATCGCCATGGTACCAGGCTGGCTAGATTGGTAAGTTTGACCGATTTTGATGTTCGCGCCTTTATCAGTAATACCAAAGCCAGCTTGGGTGTATACCGCAAGTGGGTCAGACATATCTTGTAGTTCTTCGCTATTGTTTGTTTGCGCATAGGCAGAAGACGCGAGTTGTAGGGCTGCAACCACAATGGCAACAGACGGTTTCACTAAATTCATAAAACTGTATCCATTTTAATGATTATAAAATTATTCACGTCATGAGGTCATCATAAATAGCAAGCAACACAACTCGCTTTGGATAACATAAATTATCAAAGCAAATTCAATAATGACGAAACATTCGACGTTTTAATTAAAATAAAATAAAGCATCGTAAAAGTTCAATCACCGCTACTTATATATTATATAACTTGAAATTTGGTAATACTAACGAAGAAGGAAATATTAAAACTTATGAAAATTCAATTATCATTAGAACAAATGATTAATTAATTTTACCATATGAATAGAGAGTGCAATGGATTTAGGTGATCGCGATCAATGTTTCATTTCGATCGTACAACACTCTTCAGATTAATTAGAACATTATAATAATTTAAAAACCTTAGTTTGATTAGCCTAGCATCAGATTAGAACCGTCATTCCGCAGCCAATTTCAGAATTAAAACAATGTGATCCAGTGATCGTTTACAAATGTTAGTGCGACAGACC
>NZ_JAWOWF010000082.1:0-7908 GCF_033340295.1 Vibrio sp. 1401 | reverse complement strand
CGCTGTTCTGGCCACTCGCCGCTTTCGACTTTGCCGAGTATCCACGCGCCTACCAGCACCTTGCGCCGGGTGTCCTCCTTGCGCTTTTGCTGCTGCTCCCGTGCCCTGACCCGCTGGATCTTGGCGTTGATCCGTGCCCGTTGCTCTTCCAGCTTGGCGAGCCGTTCCGCTGCTTTTGCCATGTTGACATTCCCCTTGGTTATGTGCTTGCCATCATGCTATCATCGGAGCACAGACACCGCAAACCCCGACCGTCATTCTAACGGGAGGGCGCACTTACCGGTTTCTCTTCGAGAAACTGCCCTGCGGGCACCCCTTTGGGGCTGTGCGCTCTCCGAGGGCCATTGCATGGAGCTAAACCCCTATGGCCATCTATCACCTTACGGCCAAGACCGGCAGCCGGAACGGCGGCCAGTCGGCCAAGGCGAAAGCCGATTACATCCAGCGGGAGGGCCGTTACTCCCGCGACCGTGACGAGGTGCTGCACACTCAGTCCGGCCACCTGCCCGAGTGGGCCGAGCGCCCCGCCGACTACTGGGATGCTGCCGACCTGTATGAACGCGCCAATGGGCGGCTGTTCAAAGAGGTTGAGTTTGCCCTGCCGGTCGAACTGACCCTAGATCAGCAGCGGGAGCTGGTGGACGAATTCGCCCGGCATCTGACCGAGGGCGAGCGCCTGCCGTATACGCTGGCCATTCATGCCGGTAAAGGTGAGAACCCCCATTGCCACTTGATGATCTCTGAGCGGAAGAACGACGGTATCGAGCGCCCGGCTGACCAGTGGTTCAAGCGGTACAACGCCAAACAGCCAGAGCGGGGCGGGGCGCAGAAGTCCGAGAGCCTGAAGCCCAAGGCATGGCTTGAGCAGACCCGCGAGGCATGGGCCGACCATGCCAACCGGGCATTAGAGCGGGCTGGTCACGACGCCCGCATTGACCATAGAACACTTGAGGCGCAGGGCATCGAGCGCCTGCCGGGCATCCATCTTGGCCCCAACGTGGTGGAGATGGAGGGCCGGGGCATCCGCACCGAGCGGGCCGACACCGCCCTAGCCATCGACACGGCCAACGGCCAGATCATCGACTTACAAGAATACCGGGAGGTTATCGAGCATGAGCGCGATAGACAGAGTGAAGAAGTCCAGAGGCATCAACGAGTTAGCGGAGCAGATCGAACCGCTGGCCCAGAGCATGGCGACACTGGCCGACGAGGCCCGGCAGGTCATGAGCCAGACTCAGCAGGCCAGCGAGGCGCAGGCAGCGGAGTGGCTGAAAGCCCAACGCCAGACAGGGGCGGCATGGGTGGAGCTGGCCAAGGAGTTGCGGGAGGTAGCCGCCGAGGTGAGCAGCGCCGCGCAGAGCGCCCGGAGCGCCGCCCGTGGCTGGACATGGAAGTTGTGGGCCGGGGTCTTGATCGCTTCCGTGACGCCTATTCTGGCGCTGCTGATCGCATCATGGCTTTGGCTGGAGCCGCAAATCATCGAACAACAGGGGGGTATATGGCTGGTTTTCAAGCTCAAGTAAAGGGTGACCGCACCGCGCAAGCCATCGCCCGGCAGCTCAAGGCCATGGGCTGCGACCGGTACGACATCGGCATACGGGATGCCGCCAGCGGCAAGATGATGAACCGGGAATGGTCAGCCGCCGAAGTGCTCCAGAACACGCCATGGCTCAAGCGGATGAATGCCCAGGGCAATGACGTGTATATCAGGCCCGCCGAGCAGGAGCGGCATGGTTTGGTGCTGGTGGACGATCTCAGTGAGTTCGACTTGGATGACATGAAAGCCGAGGGCCGGGAGCCGGCGCTGATCGTGGAGACCAGCCCCAAGAACTATCAGGCATGGGTAAAAGTGGCTCAGGACGCCCCAGCAGGTCACAGGGGCGTAATCGCCCGGAAGCTGGCCCGCGAGTACGACGCCGACCCGGCCAGCGCCGACAGCCGCCACTATGGTCGCTTGGCGGGCTTCACCAACCGCAAGGACAAGCACACCACCCGCACCGGTTATCAGCCGTGGGTGCTGCTGCGTGAATCCAAGGGCAAGACCGCCACCGCAGGGCCGGAGCTGATGCAGCAGGCCGGGCAGGTGCTGGACAGCATTAAGCGCCAACAGGAACGGACGGCACGACTGGCCGAGATCACCGCCCCGCGGAGTGTGCGCCGGTATCGCCGCAGCGCCGTGGACGACTACCGCAGCGAAATGGCCGGGTTGGTCAAACGCTTCGGTGACGACCTCAGCAAGTGCGACTTCATTGCGGCTATGAAGCTGGCCAGCAAGGGCCGGGAGCCGGACGAGATCGCCAAGGCCATGGCCGAGGCCAGCCCCGCGATCATGGAGCGCAAGGCAGGCCATGAGGCCGATTACATCAAGCGCACGGTACAGAAAGTGATGGAGCTGCCGCAGGTGCAGGAGGCCCGCGCCGAGCTGGCGAAGCAGACCCAGAAGCAGCGCAGTCGGGGGCCAGATTTAAGTATGTAATGCTTGCGTTAGCGCTAACTGGTGGTATACTGTTAGCTCTAATGGAGGGTTTGAGATGAAAGACCAACACGACAAGCGTACCGGCAACCTGCTGGCCACCCCTAACGCTATACGACAGGCCCGCTTTGCCGAACAGCAGCGAGCCATGGGCCGCAAGGCCGCGAGCACCCCCCCCATAACTCTTCGCCTCATGACCGAGCGCGACCTGCCGATGCTCCATGATTGGCTCAACCGGCCGCACATCGTTGAGTGGTGGGGTGGTGACGAAGAGCGACCGACTCTTGATGAAGTGCTGGAACACTACCTGCCCAGAGCGATGGCGGAAGAGTCCGTAACACCGTACATCGCAATGCTGGGCGAGGAACCGATCGGCTATGCTCAGTCGTACGTCGCGCTCGGAAGCGGTGATGGCTGGTGGGAAGATGAAACTGATCCAGGAGTGCGAGGAATAGACCAGTCTCTGGCTGACCCGACACAGTTGAACAAAGGCCTAGGAACAAGGCTTGTCCGCGCTCTCGTTGAACTACTGTTCTCGGACCCCACCGTGACGAAGATTCAGACCGACCCGACTCCGAACAACCATCGAGCCATACGCTGCTATGAGAAGGCAGGATTCGTGCGGGAGAAGATCATCACCACGCCTGACGGGCCGGCGGTTTACATGGTTCAAACACGACAAGCCTTCGAGAGAAAGCGCGGTGTTGCCTAACAACTCATTCAAGCCGACGCCGCTTCGCGGCGCGGCTTAATTCAGGTGTTAGCGGTAATTTAACCAGATAGGAGTACAGACATATGAAAATCGTAAAAAGGATATTATTAGTATTGTTAAGTTTATTTTTTACAATTGCGTATTCAAATGCTCAAACTGACAACTTAACTTTGAAAATTGAGAATGTTTTAAAGGCAAAAAATGCCAGAATAGGAGTAGCAATATTCAACAGCAATGAGAAGGATACTTTGAAGATTAATAACGACTTCCATTTCCCGATGCAAAGCGTTATGAAATTTCCGATTGCTTTAGCCGTTTTGTCTGAGATAGATAAAGGGAATCTTTCTTTTGAACAAAAAATAGAGATTACCCCTCAAGACCTTTTGCCTAAAATGTGGAGTCCGATTAAAGAGGAATTCCCTAATGGAACAACTTTGACGATTGAACAAATACTAAATTATACAGTATCAGAGAGCGACAATATTGGTTGTGATATTTTGCTAAAATTAATCGGAGGAACTGATTCTGTTCAAAAATTCTTGAATGCTAATCATTTCACTGATATTTCAATCAAAGCAAACGAAGAACAAATGCACAAGGATTGGAATACCCAATATCAAAATTGGGCAACCCCAACAGCGATGAACAAACTGTTAATAGATACTTATAATAATAAGAACCAATTACTTTCTAAAAAAAGTTATGATTTTATTTGGAAAATTATGAGAGAAACAACAACAGGAAGTAACCGATTAAAAGGACAATTACCAAAGAATACAATTGTTGCTCATAAAACAGGGACTTCCGGAATAAATAATGGAATTGCAGCAGCCACTAATGATGTTGGGGTAATTACTTTACCGAATGGACAATTAATTTTTATAAGCGTATTTGTTGCAGAGTCCAAAGAAACTTCGGAAATTAATGAAAAGATTATTTCAGACATTGCAAAAATAACGTGGGATTACTATTTGAATAAATAAAAAACTACCGCTAACACTGGCTCATAGGCAATGGCGGGTTGAAGTGCAATTTGCAAAGTCGGTAGCCCGCCCGAGCGTTTTCTCGGTTTGACAGGAAAGGCTCACGCAAACCGCCACTGCCCATAGCCCAAACCGTTAGGCCGCATGGACACAACGCAGGTCACATTGATACACAAAATTCTAGCTGCGGCAGATGAGCGAAATCTGCCGCTCTGGATCGGTGGGGGCTGGGCGATCGATGCACGGCTAGGGCGTGTAACACGCAAGCACGATGATATTGATCTGACGTTTCCCGGCGAGAGGCGCGGCGAGCTCGAGGCAATAGTTGAAATGCTCGGCGGGCGCGTCATGGAGGAGTTGGACTATGGATTCTTAGCGGAGATCGGGGATGAGTTACTTGACTGCGAACCTGCTTGGTGGGCAGACGAAGCGTATGAAATCGCGGAGGCTCCGCAGGGCTCGTGCCCAGAGGCGGCTGAGGGCGTCATCGCCGGGCGGCCAGTCCGTTGTAACAGCTGGGAGGCGATCATCTGGGATTACTTTTACTATGCCGATGAAGTACCACCAGTGGACTGGCCTACAAAGCACATAGAGTCCTACAGGCTCGCATGCACCTCACTCGGGGCGGAAAAGGTTGAGGTCTTGCGTGCCGCTTTCAGGTCGCGATATGCGGCCTAACAATTCGTCCAAGCCGACGCCGCTTCGCGGCGCGGCTTAACTCAGGTGTTACCGCAGCGAAATGGCCGGGCTGGTCAAGCGGTACGGTGACGACCTCAGCAAGTGCGACTTTATCGCGGCCATGAAGCTGGCCAGCAAGGGCCGGGAGCCGGACGAGATCGGCAAGGCCATGGCCGAGGCCAGCCCCGCCATCATGGAGCGCAAGACGGGCCATGAGGCCGATTACATCAAGCGTACGGTGCAGAAGGTGATGGAGCTGCCGCAGGTGCAGGAGGCCCGCGCCGAGCTGGCGAAGCAGGCCGAGAAACAGCAGTACCGAGGGCCGACATTAGGATAAAACACTTGCATTAGAGCTAATGCCTGTTATGGTGTTAGCTCTAATGCGGAGGAAATATGAAAGACCAACACGACAAGCGTACCGGCAACCTGCTGGCCACCCCCAACGCTATACGACAGGCCCGCTTTGCCGAGCAGCAGCGAGCCATGGGCCGCAAGGCCCGGAAGATATGGGCCACAGACGCAGAGGCCGAGGCGCTGCGGCTGTATCTGGAAGAACTCAGGGCGGCGCAGGGCGGGGGTAGTGACCCCGCCAGCGCCTAACCACCAACCGCCTACACAGGAGGCAAATCAATGGCTACCCATAAGCCTATCGACATTCTGGCGAGCTTCACAGAGCTACCGCCACCGATTGACTACGTACTGCCCAACATGGTGGCCGGCACCGTGGGGGCGCTGGTGTCCCCCGGTGGGGCCGGCAAGTCCATGCTGGCCCTGCAACTGGCCGCACAGATCGCAGGCGGCCCCGACCTGCTGGACGTGGGCGAGTTGCGCACCGGCCCGGTGATCTACCTGCCCGCCGAAGACCCGCCCACCGCCATACATCACCGCCTGCACGCATTGGGGGAACGCCTGACCGACGAGCAACGGCAAGCCGTGGCTGACGGTCTGCTAATCCAGCCGCTGATCGGCAGCCTACCCAACATCATGGCCCCGGAGTGGTTCGACGGCCTCAAGCGAGCCGCTGAGGGACGCCGCTTGATGGTGCTGGATACCTTGCGCCGGTTCCACATCGAGGAAGAGAACGCCAGCGGCCCCATGGCGCAAGTGATTGGCCGCATGGAGGCCATCGCCGCCGATACCGGGTGCTCTATCGTGTTCCTGCACCATGCCAGCAAGGGCGCGGCCATGATGGGCGCAGGCGACCAGCAGCAGGCCAGCCGGGGATCGTCCGTGCTGGTGGATAACATCCGCTGGCAATCGTACCTGTCCGGCATGACCACCGGTGAGGCCGAGGAATGGGGCGTAGACGACACGCAGCGGCCCTATTTCGTCCGCTTTGGAGTCAGCAAGGCCAACTATGGGGCACCGTTCAAAGACCGCTGGTTCAGGCGGCATGACGGCGGGGTACTCAAGCCCGCCGTGCTGGAAAAGCAGCACAAGAGCAAGGGGGTGCCTCGTGGCAAAGCCTAAGAACAAACACAGCCTCAGCCACGTCCGGCACGACCCGGCGCACTGTCTGGCCCCCGGCCTGTTCCGTGCCCTCAAGCGGGGCGAGCGCAAGCGCGGCAAGCTGGACGTGACGTATGACTACGGCGACGGCAAGCGGATCGAGTTCAGCGGCCCGGAGCCGCTGGGCGCTGATGATTTGCGCATCCTGCAGGGGCTGGTGGCCATGGCCGGGCCTAGTGGTCTGGTGCTAGAGCCAGAACCGGAGACCCCCGGCGGGCAGCAGCTCCGGCTGTTCCTGGAACCCAAATGGGAAGCCGTTACCGCTGACGCCATGGTGGTCAAGGGTAGCTATCGGGCGCTGGCTCGTGAAATAGGCTATGCCAATATCGAGGACTCAAAGCCCATCAGGGACTGCATTGAACGGCTTTGGAAGGTGTCCATCATCGCCCAGAATGGCCGCAAGCGGCAGGGCTTCCGGCTGCTTGCCGAGTACGCCAGCGACGAGGCAGACGGGCGCCTGTATGTGGCCCTGAACCCCTTGATCGCGCAGGCCGTCATGGGTGGCGGCCAGCATGTGCGCATCAGCATGGACGAGGTGCGGGCGCTGGACAGCGAAACCGCCCGCCTGCTGCACCAGCGGCTGTGTGGCTGGATCGACCCCGGCAAGACCGGCAAGGCGGCCATAGATACCCTGTGCGGCTACGTCTGGCCGTCAGAGGCCAGTGGGGCCGCCATGCGCAAGAGACGCCAGCGGGTGCGCGAGGCGCTGCCGGAGCTGATCGCGCTGGGCTGGACGGTGAACGAGTATGCGGCGGGTAAGTACGACATCGCACGGCCCAAGGCGGCAGGCTGACCCCTGCAATAACTGTCACGCCCCCCCCGTTAACTGTCACGCCCCCCCCGTTAACTGTCACGCCCCCCCCCGTTAACTGTCACGAACCCCCCCGTTAACTGTCACGCCCCCAAACCTGCAAACCCAGCAGGGGCGGGGGCTGGCGGGGTGCTGAAAAAATCCATCCATGATTATCTAAGAATAATCCACTAGGCGCGGTTAACAGCGCCCTAGTGGGGCGCTGTTTGCCCTTGCCCAAAATGCCCGGCCAGAGGCCGGATAACTGATCTATCCGCTGCGCTAGGCTACACACCGCCCCCACCGCTCCGCGGTAGGGAAAAGGCGGGCCAAGGCCCGCAAACCCAAACCCCATGCACAGACGCCACAGGAAGCCGCAGACGCCTTTAGCCGCTTTAGCGGCCTTTACCCCTGCCCGCAGGGCGGGGGCGCGTGTGAAGCCCCGCAGGGGCCATGCTGGCCACCTTGCGCTTGGCTATCTCCGCCTTGATGGTCGCGCCCGCCTCTCGCATCTCTTGCTGCAGGGCTTCGATCTCGGCAGGTGTCAGCCGGTAGAAGCTCACCCTTGCCCCTCTTGCGGCTCCGGCTGGCCATGCTCCTGTGGCTGCTATTCCTGCTTGGGTGGCAGTCCGAACAGCGCCCGGTCATGGTCGCGCTCTAGGTAGCTGTCCAGCCCATCGAGCAAGCGCTGTTCTGGCCACTCGCCGCTTTCGACTTTGCCGAGTATCCACGCGCCTACCAGCACCTTGCGCCGGGTGTCCTC
>NZ_JAWOWF010000081.1:0-8097 GCF_033340295.1 Vibrio sp. 1401 | reverse complement strand
CCCACCTCCGCAGCCATTTATTGGTGTGGTCTACAGAGGATTAAGTCTTTTTAGAGGGGAAAATCCCTAGAACCCCATCTCCAAACATATCAAGCGTGTCTGTATCCCACTCTATTGTAAACAAGACATTTTTATCTTTTATATTCAATGGCTTATTTTCCTGCTAATTGGTAATACCATGAAAAATACCATGCTCAGAAAAGGCTTAACAATATTTTGAAAAATTGCCTACTGAGCGCTGCCGCACAGCTCCATAGGCCGCTTTCCTGGCTTTGCTTCCAGATGTATGCTATTCTGCTCCTGCAGCTAATGGATCACCGCAAACAGGTTACTCGCCTGGGGATTCCCTTTCGACCCGAGCATCCGTATGAGACTCATGCTCGATTATTATTATTATAGAAGCCCCCATGAATAAATCGCTCATCATTTTCGGCATCGTCAACATAACCTCGGACAGTTTCTCCGATGGAGGCCGGTATCTGGCGCCAGACGCAGCCATTGCGCAGGCGCGTAAGCTGATGGCCGAGGGGGCAGATGTGATCGACCTCGGTCCGGCATCCAGCAATCCCGACGCCGCGCCTGTTTCGTCCGACACAGAAATCGCGCGTATCGCGCCGGTGCTGGACGCGCTCAAGGCAGATGGCATTCCCGTCTCGCTCGACAGTTATCAACCCGCGACGCAAGCCTATGCCTTGTCGCGTGGTGTAGCCTATCTCAATGATATTCGCGGTTTTCCAGACGCTGCGTTCTATCCGCAATTGGCGAAATCATCTGCCAAACTCGTCGTTATGCATTCGGTGCAAGACGGGCAGGCAGATCGGCGCGAGGCACCCGCTGGCGACATCATGGATCACATTGCGGCGTTCTTTGACGCGCGCATCGCGGCGCTGACGGGTGCCGGTATCAAACGCAACCGCCTTGTCCTTGATCCCGGCATGGGGTTTTTTCTGGGGGCTGCTCCCGAAACCTCGCTCTCGGTGCTGGCGCGGTTCGATGAATTGCGGCTGCGCTTCGATTTGCCGGTGCTTCTGTCTGTTTCGCGCAAATCCTTTCTGCGCGCGCTCACAGGCCGTGGTCCGGGGGATGTCGGGGCCGCGACACTCGCTGCAGAGCTTGCCGCCGCCGCAGGTGGAGCTGACTTCATCCGCACACACGAGCCGCGCCCCTTGCGCGACGGGCTGGCGGTATTGGCGGCGCTGAAAGAAACCGCAAGAATTCGTTAACTGCACATTCGGGATATTTCTCTATATTCGCGCTTCATCAGAAAACTGAAGGAACCTCCATTGAATCGAACTAATATTTTTTTTGGTGAATCGCATTCTGACTGGTTGCCTGTCAGAGGCGGAGAATCTGGTGATTTTGTTTTTCGACGTGGTGACGGGCATGCCTTCGCGAAAATCGCACCTGCTTCCCGCCGCGGTGAGCTCGCTGGAGAGCGTGACCGCCTCATTTGGCTCAAAGGTCGAGGTGTGGCTTGCCCCGAGGTGATCAACTGGCAGGAGGAACAGGAGGGTGCATGCTTGGTGATAACGGCAATTCCGGGAGTACCGGCGGCTGATCTGTCTGGAGCGGATTTGCTCAAAGCGTGGCCGTCAATGGGGCAGCAACTTGGCGCTGTTCACAGCCTATCGGTTGATCAATGTCCGTTTGAGCGCAGGCTGTCGCGAATGTTCGGACGCGCCGTTGATGTGGTGTCCCGCAATGCCGTCAATCCCGACTTCTTACCGGACGAGGACAAGAGTACGCCGCAGCTCGATCTTTTGGCTCGTGTCGAACGAGAGCTACCGGTGCGGCTCGACCAAGAGCGCACCGATATGGTTGTTTGCCATGGTGATCCCTGCATGCCGAACTTCATGGTGGACCCTAAAACTCTTCAATGCACGGGTCTGATCGACCTTGGGCGGCTCGGAACAGCAGATCGCTATGCCGATTTGGCACTCATGATTGCTAACGCCGAAGAGAACTGGGCAGCGCCAGATGAAGCAGAGCGCGCCTTCGCTGTCCTATTCAATGTATTGGGGATCGAAGCCCCCGACCGCGAACGCCTTGCCTTCTATCTGCGATTGGACCCTCTGACTTGGGGTTGATGTTCATGCCGCCTGTTTTTCCTGCTCATTGGCACGTTTCGCAACCTGTTCTCATTGCGGACACCTTTTCCAGCCTCGTTTGGAAAGTTTCATTGCCAGACGGGACTCCTGCAATCGTCAAGGGATTGAAACCTATAGAAGACATTGCTGATGAACTGCGCGGGGCCGACTATCTGGTATGGCGCAATGGGAGGGGAGCAGTCCGGTTGCTCGGTCGTGAGAACAATCTGATGTTGCTCGAATATGCCGGGGAGCGAATGCTCTCTCACATCGTTGCCGAGCACGGCGACTACCAGGCGACCGAAATTGCAGCGGAACTAATGGCGAAGCTGTATGCCGCATCTGAGGAACCCCTGCCTTCTGCCCTTCTCCCGATCCGGGATCGCTTTGCAGCTTTGTTTCAGCGGGCGCGCGATGATCAAAACGCAGGTTGTCAAACTGACTACGTCCACGCGGCGATTATAGCCGATCAAATGATGAGCAATGCCTCGGAACTGCGTGGGCTACATGGCGATCTGCATCATGAAAACATCATGTTCTCCAGTCGCGGCTGGCTGGTGATAGATCCCGTCGGTCTGGTCGGTGAAGTGGGCTTTGGCGCCGCCAATATGTTCTACGATCCGGCTGACAGAGACGACCTTTGTCTCGATCCTAGACGCATTGCACAGATGGCGGACGCATTCTCTCGTGCGCTGGACGTCGATCCGCGTCGCCTGCTCGACCAGGCGTACGCTTATGGGTGCCTTTCCGCAGCTTGGAACGCGGATGGAGAAGAGGAGCAACGCGATCTAGCTATCGCGGCCGCGATCAAGCAGGTGCGACAGACGTCATACTAGATATCAAGCGACTTCTCCTATCCCCTGGGAACACATCAATCTCACCGGAGAATATCGCTGGCCAAAGCCTTAGCGTAGGATTCCGCCCCTTCCCGCAAACGACCCCAAACAGGAAACGCAGCTGAAACGGGAAGCTCAACACCCACTGACGCATGGGTTGTTCAGGCAGTACTTCATCAACCAGCAAGGCGGCACTTTCGGCCATCCGCCGCGCCCCACAGCTCGGGCAGAAACCGCGACGCTTACAGCTGAAAGCGACCAGGTGCTCGGCGTGGCAAGACTCGCAGCGAACCCGTAGAAAGCCATGCTCCAGCCGCCCGCATTGGAGAAATTCTTCAAATTCCCGTTGCACATAGCCCGGCAATTCCTTTCCCTGCTCTGCCATAAGCGCAGCGAATGCCGGGTAATACTCGTCAACGATCTGATAGAGAAGGGTTTGCTCGGGTCGGTGGCTCTGGTAACGACCAGTATCCCGATCCCGGCTGGCCGTCCTGGCCGCCACATGAGGCATGTTCCGCGTCCTTGCAATACTGTGTTTACATACAGTCTATCGCTTAGCGGAAAGTTCTTTTACCCTCAGCCGAAATGCCTGCCGTTGCTAGACATTGCCAGCCAGTGCCCGTCACTCCGCGGTCTTCACTGCGTGATCGAGTTGATCGACACCCGCCGTGACACGCTCCATGAAGTGCCTGCCTGCGTCTGTTAGCCGAACGCCCCGCGCATGGCGCTCAAATAGCAGGACACCAAGGTTATCCTCCAGCGCTTTCACACGCGCGCTGACGCTCGACTGGCTGATACCAAGTGCCTTGGCCGCATGCCGAAAATTCAGATGCTCGGCGACGGCGATGAACTGAACAAGGGAAATGAGCGGTATCCTGCCAGACAGGATACCGACATTCACGAGGTTTCGATGGTTAGTGCGCCGCATCGGAGCGGGCCTGCTACCAGTCGTCGGTTAGACGACTGGCGACTTCTCGGTGGCAGCCCCACGGAGCCGAAGGAGCACCAGCCCCAACGAAACCAGTACCGCCATCGCCGTGGCGTAACAGATCACGGGCCACGCTGTGTCACCGTTTAAAAGTGCCACCGCCAATGTCCCGACAATGCTGACTATCAGGCTTTGAACGCAGAAGTAGAACGCGACCGCTGATCCCGCGATGTCGTCGAACTCTGCCAAAGCGCCGTTCGCGGTAACGGACACCGTGAAGACAATACCGACCGCGACAACCCACATCGGTAGGATGAAGGTGAGGAATGACGGCGAGCCGTAAAGTTCGCCGATCCCCAACAGGACCGCTCCGCAAACAAGCAACGCCATCCCACGCGCCACGCATCCTGCGATGCCCCATCTGGCGACAAAGGACTTCGCGAAACGGGTTGTCACGATCATTACAAGCGCGACAGTGGCGAAGGCAAAGCTGAATCCGATCTCGGAATATTCCGCTTGGCCTATGAGCACACGGGGAGCCGTCGAGAAGAAGACGAAGTAGGTGCCCATACCGGCGCTAAAGCCGACAGTGTAAACCCAAAAAGCCGGACTCGCGAAGATCGGCAAGACAGATCGGCGCGTCTTGACTTGATCCAGAGGGCGGGTTTCGTGCCACCTGAAACCCGCATTTAGGAGTGCGAGCATCGCCAGTATAGCCAAAGTAATGAATATCGCCTGCCATCCCAAGAACTCGCCGATCAATACTCCGGCGATAGGGCCGAGCGCAGGCACGAACGCCAGCATCGAACTGAAAAGGCCGTAGATGACGACACCCTCAGGACGGTTGGCATAAACGTCGCGAACCGTCGCGAACGTCGCCACCAGCATGGCCGACGCGCCCACTGCTTGAAGTAGACGGAAAGCGACAAAGGCCGGTGCAGTTGAAGACCAAGCTGCTCCCAGAGACGCAATGACGAAAGCCGTTGCGCCCGCAAGTAGAATTGGCCGTCGCCCGATTCTGTCTGAGAGCGGACCAAAAATCACCTGGCCCACGCCGAGCATCACCATATAGAGGCTCAACGTGAGTTGGATCATAGCGGGCGTCGTGTTCAGGATGCCGGGCATCGCTGGAACGACAGGGAGATAAATATCCATCGCCAGTGAAGCGAGGATGTCGAAAGGAGCCATCAGCAGCAGTGCTGCCGGCAGCGTATAGGCCCACGCGGGGCGTGTGGTGGTCATGACGAATCAACCCTCGATTAAGGAATACCGGGCGACGTCTGCTCGTCAGCAATCAGATGAGACTAGCCTTACAGAGCGCCGCAACAACAATACTGGTTGTTGCGGCTTACTTGTCTGCTGACTTGGAATTTCCCATCTGATTACTCCACGCTTACGAATATGAATTGCTACATTTTATCCGATTATCTTTTGCTTCGCAATGCGGCATGGGCGCACTCAGCGTTCCAGCCCCCTCTGCCGCCCTAACTGCCACGACACCGACCCGCCCTGCACGATGCCCATAACCTCGCGGCCGAGTTGGCGGTCGATGATCGGCCGCCACGGGACAAGGGTGAACTCATGGGATTTCTCGACCACGGCGAACTTGCCGCTCGATAGATGCACGGTTCCGGTAAACTTGCCGCTGACGCTCTCGCCGTCCGTGGCGGCGCGGAACGGCAGGCCCTTACTCAAAGCCATATCCGATCCGACGCCGGCTACCTCGCGCTCCCGCAGGATGGCGAGAAGGTTGCGCCGGTAGAAGACGCGGCTGTCCCGGCTGCGGGTGGCGTCGCCCTGTTCGATATGGTGCTCGCGGCGCTGGTCCATGGCTTCGCGGACTTGTTGCCCGAAGCCGGTTGGCGCAAGGTCGGCCGTCTCGCCGTGGATCAGCCGCCGGTCCAGCCAGGTCGCGCCGTCCGATCCGATCTGTTTGTTCAGATCGACCGGGGAAAGGACGCGAACGCTGGCCTGACTGTCTCGGCCGGCGTCATGGGCGGCGGCACGGCTGACCAGATCATCGGGGATGCGCCATTGGTCGGCGTCGATCCGCTCGACGATACCGGCCCGGCGTAGCGCCTCCAGCCGGCGCACATGGGCATCGACATAGCCCTCATAGTCGCCGCCTGGAACGCGGCACGTATAGGAAGAATAAACGCCCTTTTCACCCAAGTCCAACAGCTTTGGACCGCAGTTGACTCTTTCGACACCCCTGCGATGCAACCCAATCCGGCTGACGGGGAGCCAGCAACGCTGAAAATTTACCCTCCTCTTTCCCACTAGCGGCTCCTTTTCCGACAACCAGCACGGCGGATCCCTGCCGCGGCGCTGTGAACGCAGCATTTTGATTGGTATCGTTGGCCTTCAGGCTCGTCAGTCAAACAGACCCAGGAGCAGCTCAGCCGGTGGCGCCCGGCTTTCGGGTAACGCCCTGGTCCCGCTGGTTTCGGCTTTGTGCTTCAGGTGATCAAGGATCTGCTTGATCACTATAGGGTCTTCAATGCAGGCGATGACTTTCATGGCGCCGCCGCAGCCGCTGCAGGTCTCGATGTCGATATTGAAAACACGCTTGAGCCGTTGCGCCCATGTCATCGACGCTCGCCGTTGTGCTGGTGTTGCCGGTTCATCAGCCACCCTGACCTTGTTGCCCCTGCCCCGTTTTGCCGGCGTGACCAACGCCCGGTGCCGACTGTTGGGTGCGAACACCCCGTGGAAGCGGGTTAGGTTGACTCTGGGCTTCGGTACCAGGGCGGCCAGCCTTGCAATGAAATCCAATGGTTCGAAAATGACGTGCGTGGTGCCGTCCCGGTACGGCGTCTTGAGCTGGTAGCGCACGTTGCCGCCTCGTGTTAACGACAGCCGCTTCTCGGATACCGCCGGGCGGCTGATGTACCGGCACAGCCGTTCGAGCTTCTTGCGTTCATCGGCCCTGGCCGCCACGCCGGCGTGCAGGCTGGACCCGGCTACCTTGCCAATCCCGTCACCGAACGGATCACCACTGGTCGGCAGAGTTTGCAAAGTGAACACCTTTCGCCCCGCCTGTGAACCGACAGCGATACGGTAAGTGATCGAGTGCCCCAGCAGGGGTGTCATCGGGTCGTCATCCACCGCATCCGAGGCCAGATAGCTGTTTTCGACATCCCGTTCCAGCAGGCCTTGCCGTTCCAGATAGCGACCCACCCGGTGGGCGATGGTGTGCGTCAGCTGGGTGAGCTCTGGGCTGGTCGGCGCCTTGACCCAGCGGAAACGCGCTGAGCCGTGGGATTGCTCGACATACACACCGTCGAGAAACAGCATGTGGAAGTGAACATTCAGATTGAGCGCCGATCCAAAACGCTGGATCAGGGTGACCGCGCCCGTCTTGGCCACTTGGTGGGTATGGCCCGCTTTCTTGACCAGGTGCGTGGCAATGACGCGGTAAACGATGCCCAGCACCCACCCCATGATCTCGGGCCGGCTGGCAAACAGGAAACGCAGCTGAAACGGGAAGCTCAACACCCACTGACGCATGGGTTGTTCAGGCAGTACTTCATCAACCAGCAAGGCGGCACTTTCGGCCATCCGCCGCGCCCCACAGCTCGGGCAGAAACCGCGACGCTTACAGCTGAAAGCGACCAGGTGCTCGGCGTGGCAAGACTCGCAGCGAACCCGTAGAAAGCCATGCTCCAGCCGCCCGCATTGGAGAAATTCTTCAAATTCCCGTTGCACATAGCCCGGCAATTCCTTTCCCTGCTCTGCCATAAGCGCAGCGAATGCCGGGTAATACTCGTCAACGATCTGATAGAGAAGGGTTTGCTCGGGTCGGTGGCTCTGGTAACGACCAGTATCCCGATCCCGGCTGGCCGTCCTGGCCGCCACATGAGGCATGTTCCGCGTCCTTGCAATACTGTGTTTACATACAGTCTATCGCTTAGCGGAAAGTTCTTTTACCCTCAGCCGAAATGCCTGCCGTTGCTAGACATTGCCAGCCAGTGCCCGTCACTCCCTGTCGTCTGGGCGTTCCTCTGGGCTAAACATCGACATGATCCGGCGCTTAATATCGCCGTCCTTGTTGACCAGCGTCTTGGTCACGAAGGCCGCGTATTCTTTGGCGTTGTCGGGGGTCAAGAGCGTAGGCGCAAACCCGCCCAGCGACTGGGATTCTGACCAAGGCGCGTTCTGTCTCAAGGTGGGGTTCTAGGGATTTTCCCCTCTAAAAAGACATAATCCTCTGTAGACCACACCAATAAATGGCTGCGGAGGTGGT
>NZ_JAWOWF010000080.1:0-8131 GCF_033340295.1 Vibrio sp. 1401 | reverse complement strand
AAATAAAGGCCCAATAGCCAAGAGGACAGCAGTCATTATTTTGCTTAATAAGATTAAGAACGCCACAACACATGTTAAAACGCCACCAAACGCTAAAACACAAATAGCAATTAAGTACATTCCAAAATTAGCATCAAGTATACTCCCCTTATCCCAAGCAGCTTCTGACACTTCAAAAATTTGGGAAAACAAAGAATCTAAAGCGGAAGACACAGAAGTTGACTCACCTCCTGTAACTACTTTAGAGATTTCTTCCGGGCCTTGTGATAACACGTTAACAACGATGTCTGTGTAGGTCCCGATGGTTAGCCCTAAGGATATAATGAAGCCTATTCTAAGTATTCGAAAAACCCCCTCTTGTAGAGGTTCGTTAACTTTTCCGAACATCATCAGATAGCCCCAAATGGCAATCCATATGATTAACAAGCTGGTAAATATAGGAGAGATAAAAGATATTATGTTTGTAGCTGTATCAAAGACATAGCCTTCTAATGCCCTATCAACCAGGTCAAATGTAGCTTGGAAGAAGTTCATATTATTTACCTACCCTTCAAACTTTAAAGTGGGGAGGCTGCCGACTATAAGCTCTTTTTCTGCTTGTCTTGCATTAATACAGTTTGGGTGCTCTTTTAGTTCACCAGGATTGTTAGAGCATTTTTCTAGAGTAGTATTGCGTTCGACTTCATTCAATTTGAACCATGCAACATTATGTATTTCTTCATTTTTATCAAAACAACCGGTTAGAAAAATACTTAACATAGCCACCAACGTTAAAGATTTCATATAATCACCTCCATTTAATTTTTTCGTGCGCACGAATTTATTTGGTCTCGCCTCTTACTTTGAGACCTTTTCCTCTGAAGGAAGATGGAGTTATTTTCAAAATCTATACTTTTAATATCTATAGACTCCATCACCTCTTTCATTTCCTCAATACAGCAAAAGAAGTCTTCAGGAAGAACATCCTGATCATCAGAAAGATAGTTGCGTGCGTAATTAGCAGTTACTAATAGAGTTTCAAGTTCATTTCTCATTGAAAGACGCTCAATATCTTGCAAGCGAAATAATTGATAAATTTCCTCATCCCTAGATGTGATAGACTGACTGTTACCCATAATTGCCTCCTATTTAGGCGTTGTGGTTAGGAGTAGTTGAGGGGACCATCCTCAACTACTCCATTCAAATGCCTTTCTTTTCATCATGCTCTCTAATCTTTTTAAGTTGCCTTTTTAGCTCGTAGAATTCTGTGTCACTGACCCAAAAGTATCTCTGATACCGACCCAAAGATTTTTGCCTAGAAATAAAATCCTTCTGGCGTTCATTTACACTTTTAGCCACCCTAACTCCGCACAAAAAATCACCACTCAAGTTTGAATCATATCAGTCGTTACAAATAACGCAATAGTACCGCTACTGTATTATATTATTAATATCAACAACTTATATATTTCAAATCATATACTTACGTTAGTGGGCTTAACTTTCTAGTGAATGAAAGTTATTCTTAATAATTAAAAATTAGATAAGTAATAAAATGAGTTGGAAATGGATTTACTAAGAATAAATGACGCGTGTCATGTCACGGGACTGTCACGAAAAACACTCTATAGGTACATGGACAAGGGGACACTTAAATATCAAGAAATTGACGGTAAAAGGCACATTGCCTTAAGCGATCTTAAAGGAATAAAAAGACTTCCTAAGAAAAAAACTGAGTCAACCGAAAGCAATGACACAAAACTTGAAATAAGCGAACTAAAAAACGAGATAATTAATTTAAAAAACAGTATATTATCCTTACAAAAGTGCATTGAAGAAACAAACGATATGTTGGTAAAGTATGCGTCAAAAAGTGAGTCTAAAAAGACAATTGACACAAAAAATGCACCATTAAAAAAAGAAAATATTAGTGGTGATAATGAACGGAGAGCAGAAGAAGCAAAAAAAAGAGTTTTCAGTGCCTTAGATAAGTTACTCGAAACCGATTCAATTCCACTTTATCGTGGGAAAATTTCGCCTTCAGGAGTACAGAAAGCAACTGGAATAGACCGAGGAACTATATCCAAATATTTACAAGAGTGGTCTGAAAAGAAGAACTATAGTGTTTAATTTCCATCCGATTTTAGATTTCCATTAATGTTACGCGAAATAATTACCTTTCTTCCCAACGGTTCATGTTGCGATCAATTAGATCGGCAACTTGGCCTTTGTGCTGTTCTATTCGTTCGATCAGGTTTTCAATGGCATCTTGCTTGATTTTATCACTCTCATAGAAATCAATGTTTAACGCTTTGACTACCTGATTGAGATTCCGGCCAATTGCAGCTAGTTCACGATTTGATTCGCGTAATACATTTATTTCCTTATTGGTAAGGATAGGGGCCTTATGAAGGGCAGATTGAACAACAGCCGTTGTCCATTTGGTCCTGGTTGTATAACCTTCTTTTTCAGCTCGTTCTATCAGTTTTCTATCTTCGTATTCTGTTAACCGAATAGTAATTTTCCTAGCCTTCTTATCATCATTTAAGCCAGGGAAATCTATGGGGATAGTTTCATTAGAAATACGCTGAATAACCCTTCTCAACATGTCAGATTCACTTAAATTATTTACCCTGCAGAAGTCCTGCCAGGCTTTTTTTTCTGTTTCAGATAGTCGAGTTTTTACAACTTCTTGTTTACTCATATGCAGTCTTAAAAAAAAGGGGGGAAAGATACTTTAGCAAAGTTGGTACCATTTGCCAGCAAAATGCGAATCCTGCCTTAGCCTTAAGCCCCCCAAATCTTTTCGTGCGTACGAAATTTTAGTGAATCAAACAGCAACACTTTCTCCGTCGAAACTTCATTAGATTTCTCCAAAAAGCATTTTTGATAAGAAAAATAAAAAAATCTTTATTGTAGACGCGGAGCGCTTTCTATCAGGTTTGTTAGAGCATCTCGGTGACTGTGTGTAAAACTGGGAACGGCTTGCCCGTTCCAGTTTTTCCACATTCATCCGTAGCATCGTTGTTATTCACAACAGAATTTCTTTTTAATAATCTTTTTTATTCTTTTTATTCTTGTTTTTAATGGTCCCGAAGCCCTTATGTGCTAAGGGCTACAGAGATCTATGGTGGACAGATTTACGGTAAAGGTGGACAGATTTACGGTTCTTGGGTGGACAGATTTACGGTGGTAAGTGGACAGATTTACGGTGGTATTCACAGGTTTGGGAGGACTAGTTGAAAGTTAGTCCTCCTTTATGTAAGGTGGACTAAATAAATACCAATCCACCATAAGGTGTAATGTGAGTAATCTATCTGTAAGTAAATCTAACTGCCTGGTAGATGCTAGCTATAAGCTAAATGCTCAGGCGCAAAAGTTAGTATTAGCATGTCTAGCTAAATTAGACTCCAGAAGTGAAATCCCCAAAGAAGTTAGACTCTCAGCTTCTGAGTTCTCTGAGTTGATGTGTATTGACATGAAGAATGCACATAGAGAGATGTATAAAGCTGCTGACGCGTTATTTAAGTCAAGTATTGTATTGCGAGATGAGCAGGAAGAAGTTGAGCTTTACTGGATTCAAAAGAAAGCAAAGAAGTTGAAAGGTGAGGGAGTCATAACTTTAACTTGGTCTGATGATGTACTTAAGTATATAAGCCAGTTACAGAGTCGATTTACAAAATATAAACTTAGAAATATAGCTAATCTTCAATCTGCACACTCGATTAGACTCTATGAGCTCTTGATGCGTTTCAACTCTACTGGGGAACGAGGGATACACCTGGAAGATTTTAAGTCTGCTTTGGGAATTTCGGATAAATACCCTCTGTTTAAAGATTTAAATAAAAGGGTTATCAAACCTTCCGTAGAAGAATTAAATCAAAGAAGTGATTTGATCATTAAGTATGAAACGATAAAGAAAGGCCGCTGTGTTACTGGATTAGCTTTTAGTTTTAGACAAAATCCACAGATGAAAATGGAAGTTTGATTTGATGGTAAGCAGAGTTCAATGACCTAACTGGTTATCTGATACCTAAAGTAGAAAAACGCCCGATAGAGGGCGGTTTTTGTTTCAAACTAAACTTGTCATTTTTAACCTGTAAATTGGCCTGTAAACCGTCACAAACTTTCATACCTGTTTATCAGTACCTGAGCTTACTAAATGTGGGAAAAGTCGCTCCTGGAGCTTCTGAGGGGGCGAGAGCGATGTTTTTGAGGGATATCTTGGTCATTTAACATATTACCAATAACACGCCCCGGGTTTTGGATGTGGAAACATACGTATTTACGTATGTGTTGGGATAGGCTCTTTCTGATACGAGAGAGGGACTTACCTTTGTGTTACCTATGTTGTTTCTATTAAATAGAGCTTTACTCTCTTGCACTAATCTACATACGATCATATTATTACCGTGTAGAAGGGCTTGATGTGTAACCTTAATCTGGTTTGGTTATATATTTTTACGCTACTTGTGTTGAACCAGAACAGCACAATAGATTGTTAAGGATTTACTCCTGTCCCGACCCCTATGAGCTAAGGGAACGCCACGAACGATCACTCATTTACGAAGGCTGGTTTATAACCAGCCTTTTTTGTATCTAGAGGGTACCCATTAACGTTCCTGGGTGACTTTTTCTATCGTATGCAGTCACTATGCTGTAGTAAGGGTCTTCACCTTGTGGTCGTTTTAGCTCTACAATGACCATGCCTGAACTTGATTCTAAGATTATCGGCTTGTTTGGATCCTTACCGTAATCAATCAGAACTTCAGCGCCACCTCTGATTACATTTTCTATAAACTTAACCACATCAGATGCATCTTGAGCATTAATTTCACTTCTGTGCTTATCCCAAATATGACGTAGGCCAAAAGCCCCTTTTAGCTGCTTGACCTTAAGGTCATAAAAACCAGGATCACCTAGCTTTAAGATAACTTCCGCTTCTGGGAATTGACTATTTAACTTTGGGATTTGTCCAAATGATGTAGTTCCCTTTGAGTTTGTTACCCTAGCGTTTTTTGTTTTTTTATTATTTAGTACCTGATGCGATACATCGCCTGGTAACAATACATTCATTCATTCCACCTTATTAATTTCTTATTATCTTCGACACATATTACTTACTCTTTATTTAAAAAACTAAAGTTCGTCTTAACTGGTAACTGACTGACTTCCACCCCGTCTAAGTCTGCCATCTTCAGACTTCCTTTCAGCTTTGAGTTTGGAAAGAAGCTTTGACTCTTTCTTCAGCTTTTTGACTAATCCCGATAGATCATAAGAGTTTGAGCTCTGCCCTCCCTTCTCATAAAACCGTGCTTCACGCTTTATCAGCCCTTTGTCTTCTAGGCTTTTCATTGTTTTTCTTACGGTACTAATATCTCGATTTATGTAGTCCGCAATCGTTTTTTTTGAAGGGAAGGGGGATTTATTGTCTTCCCACCAATACTTTAATAACACTAGCAATATGTTCATCTCTGTAGGGTTGAGCTTAAGTGCTTGCTGTCTTTCAATTAAAGTATTAGGAATGGCTGTCCAACCTTCATTGATTACCTCTTTTCCCCAACGCTTGCTCAGTTCTTGAGGTTTTATTTCTTGTGCTTCTTTGCTCATCATGTACCTAAGTGTGGCGTGACTCTTGTTTATATAGCGAGTATATGTACCTGATTGAGCTTTGAAAATACATACCACATGTGCAAAAACGCCTCCCCCAGTATTTATATCCTGTAGGTGTGGGTCGTATTGGTATGATTTCGATGCGTATGTATCGTATATGTATCTTATTTGTGGGTCATTATCGCCTAGGTATCTGGAGGTGTTTTTGCCTCTACAGGAGGGGGTTTTTACCTAGGTTAGGAGGGAGAAATTACCTCTGCACTTTTCAATAAAATAGTTAAGTTTTAGTGAGATACCAACCATTTTGTCCTTTTCATATTTTACAGACCTAACCGTCCGATAATGACAGAGTAATGCAGTGCAAGGAACTTATCATAAAAGAGTTAGATGGAGTAAGCAGAGAAGTGTCTAACGTGAGTTATGGTGCTTTAGGGATAAGAATACTTGTATCTTGACGAAGAAGCTGAGATTATTACCCTAAGCCATTGATCCTTTTGACGCCACCCTTTAGATGTGGTAAGCTAAAAGCCTTGCATTCAGTTTTGCAATTTAGCTTACCACATCTAAAGGGTGGGCGACTTAAGTTATTGTTTTTAAAGATTTTTTCTTTTATCTCTAGTAAAAAGAAAGAAGCGCCACTTCCTAAGTTTTTCCCGAATTTACGCAATTTCTTTGTGTTATTTTTCCTCATATACATTTCCTCTGATGGTTCGTTTTATGGCTTTTTAAATGCTCTATTGTCAGCTTTAATTATACCACATTTCTGTCGGTTTTATAATTAACTTGTTGTTTTTATTGGGTTAATCATATTCCCCATCTAGAGTGTATGAAGAAGATTCCTCCTTTTTTCAGCGCCTCGATATATGTTGATACATTGTATATCCAAATAACTAGTGCTACATTATCAGTATCTACAAAGTAGATACCATGAAAATAATATTATCATGCCACGATATAGTGGCATTTAGAGTAATGAAAGTGAGTTAAAACTCCTACACAGGTCGAAAGAAACCAGTAGGGAAGGAGCGAAACTATGAGTGTTGCGATTGCACGATGGGGAAACAGCGCTGCTGTTAGAATCCCAAAAGAGGTGATGGCGAAACTAGCACTAAACATTGGCGATGCTATGAACATCGATGTTGATGTTAAGGGTGAAAAAATTGTCATAGAGCCATCTAAGCCTAGCTTAGAGAGCTTACTTAGTATGATTACTGATGATAATCGCCATCAAGAGCTATTGAACGATATGAAAGGTAACGAAATTATATGAGTTCATCCGTACCAGAAAAAGGTGACGTTATTGTAATTAGCTTTAACCCACAAGCAGGGCGTGAGCAAGCTGGTGAGACTAGGCCAGCATTGGTGGTATCACCAAAAAGCTTTAACAGTAAAACAGGGTTTTGCGTTGTCTGTCCTATAACGAACCAGAAGAAGGGGTACCCTTTTGAGGTAGACGTTGAGGGAGCCAATCAGACAACAGGCGTTATATTAGCCGATCAGTTTAAATCCTTAGACTGGAAGAGCAGAAAGGCAAGGGTTGTAGATTCTGTGAATAATGAAACCTTAAAATCGGTACGAGACTTAATAACAACGATCGTTAACGCATAAAAAAGACCGCATAGCGGTCTTTTTTTATGCTCTATAACCATCATAGAACCGTGGGGTAAGCTGCATTCTATCGGTTCTTATACATCTCATTCCTAAACATTTATTAGAGTGCTTTGAGCTATACCCCCCTTCAATAAATCGTTATTGGTGTTCACCATGGTGCTTTCGTAGGGCTGGCCATACTGACCTTCTCCATCTCCACTGAAGTATCCCGAGAAATGAAAAACCTATATATATTAAAACCTTAAGTTCATAATCCCCGTAACCAAAGAATAAAAGAACAAGTAGTACAAGAGAAGCTACAACCCATAAAGTCGAAACACCTAGCTCCACAACTCGCATTGCGTTTTCCCAGCCATCCTTAATTCGATCGATCATGCTTCCCCCCTGATAGAGTTACCGCCTCCGAAGCGCTTTTGATAAGCCGCATAACCTTTTCTACTTGCCCCATATGTACCTGTAAGTGGCTTAGCTGCAACTCCTCCCGCCAAACGCAAATCACGTTGTACATTTCGGTACTGCCTACGGATATGGGTTGGTCGCATTGCACTCATTGTGGAACCCAAAGCTCCTTGAGTTGCGAGAGCCACACCGCCACCTAAAGCAGATGCAACAGATGGCACCTGTTTTACGACCATAATACAAAGACCATAAAGCAAGCAGAGAATCGAAGCATCCGCTAAAGTAGATAACGCTGTCAGATCTGACGACATACTTCCCATAGCCACATCTGCTAGTGAAATCATCAACTTACCTATAGCACTCCCAAGGATAAGAATTAATCCTTGGTTTATAAGCATGCCTAACCAGCTTTCGAAGAATCGCTGTGTAGAATTGAATAGCAACATAACGATAAATAAAGGCCCAATAGCCAAGAGGACAGCAGTCATTATTTTGCTTAATAAGATTAAGAACGCCACAACACATGTTA
>NZ_JAWOWF010000079.1:0-9110 GCF_033340295.1 Vibrio sp. 1401 | reverse complement strand
TCCCTAGAGTCGTTAAGAAAAAACCAAGCCGATACCCTAGAAAAAACAATGCCGCTCACCTTAAGTGAACGGCATTACTCCCTAGGCGCTGTTTTTTGTTTTAGAGCGTTTAAGTTAAATCTCGCTGGAATATTTTTGGTGCTAACTCCACCATTTCGCACATGGCAGGAATCTCTAGCAACGTGATATGGCTTTCGTACTCAGTAATAAAACCATCTTTTTTCAGTTTTTTGAACGTTTTAGAAAGCGTCTCTGCCGTCATTCCTAGCTGTGTTGCGAGCAGCTTTTTTGCCACGTGTAACGTGATATTCTCTTCGCTTCTTGATTGAGCACGATAGAAGTCAGCCAATTTCATCACCAGTCTTTGGTTCGCGTTTACTTGCGTCAAAATGTTCGCGGTATCCATCAGCTGGTGGATGCGATTGGTCATGTAGTTCATTACTTTTAATTAAGTCTGCGGAGACTGAGTAAACCCTTTCTTGCTTAGATGAAACTAGAAACTTCCGTTCACGTAAGAAGTCTCAAAGCGTCACCTTGGTTTCCGATGGCAGAAAACTTTCGAAAGACCTATCTCCCCACCTAACAGTTTGGACAGCAATTAGTTTGGAGGGTGACATTAGCGCTAATATTAAAAAGGGATTCAACACGTTGCAGCCAGTTTACGACTGGGTGGTAGCAAGTTGCAGCTAACTTGCTTGTGTCCCAAGTAGACCGGAAGGTCATAATGAAGAATGACTGCGAGTAACTTTAGGTTGGTAGCTTAGCCCGTAATTCTAGTTCTGAAAAATCACCATACTTATCTAAAGCCATCGTCAACTCGTCAGATAGTGGCAAATCATAACCCACACGAGGACTATCAACATATCGGTCATACCTATCTCGAAAGCCTTTTAACGAGTTTGCTGAACAACCTATTATACCCGCCAAGCTTTTAATCGTTCTTGTCTGGTTCCCAAAACCCAATCGATTAAGATGACCAAATTTTGCCAAATAAAGCGCCGATATTAACAGGTCTGTTCTATTAACTTCTGACGTGTGCATAGGGGTACGCAAAGTGTCTTTCTTAGGAGTGAATATTTCTGACTCATTTCCTTGTAGTTGGATATTGAAGAAAGGTTCTATCAATTGCCAACTGCGTAAAAACAGTTCAGATGTATCAGCCACACCATTTCCCAATGACAATAGTGGTTCCATCACTTCTGATTTGAATTCGGATCTTGTGAGAACAAAATCAAAGTTTATCTTTTCATCATTCGCCGATATTTCTTGGAGTTTATCCTTCACAACATCAAGTTCAGAACAAACATTCGCGTTAGTGAATGGTGAGACAAAATAAATAGAAGATGTTTGATCGGGGAAATAGCGCTTCGCAATTAGTGCTGATCTCACTAACTTTTTATAGACCCTCATTGCCGTTGTTAATTTGTCACCATAATTCAACCCACCAAGGTGAAAAGCTACATCTATGAAATATAGTCGGTTGTCGTAGAATGAAAGTCCTAGTACATCAACCTCTGCTTGACGCAATAGTTGCTCGTAACTATTTTTGCCAAAAGCTTCCGGCCAAAGCTCATGAGCCGTATCAAAAAAGTTCCGTTATCTCATCAGACTTAGGCAACCATTCAGGCGATGCTTTCCAGTTTAACTCAGCAAACTCACAACCACGGACATGTCGTAGCCATGAGCGCAAAAGAGATTCTGCTATTTCAATCTTCACAATACAGGCTTCCTCTTGATCGCATTGTTTAGTTGGTATCCCCAAAAAAGAAGTATAGCAATGCTTAATTGGCAGAACTGCCCCCAAGCACGTATCAGATAGAAAGACGCAGACAAAGTTGCTTTTGTTCCTGAGGAACACTAGAAACCCCAATAGGCCACTTCTAAGTCTTGATTATGGACTGTTGACATCCCCCATTCGAAGAGTACTCTTGTAATAGGGCGTCCGCCTTACTTGCGTATGAGTAAAAACAGACATTTCAATAAATGATTATCTATTAATGAATTAATTTTAATGACCTTTGGCTGATTAATATCGACTCAAAAGGTTTAAACGTGCGCCCGGAGTCGATCTAAAAGTCGGAGCATTAATCATGTTAGACAAGCAACTCGTACATGCCTTTCATCAATCATTAAAAAATTACTTACCGGATCTTAAATTAGGTCAATCGAGAGAAGTGGTTGCATCTTTTTATGGATTTAAATCTGCGGCTAGCTTAATTAAGGCTGGTTTCGTGCTATCTGAGTATGACCTTGATAGCAGACAAGCAGATTTTTATGACGATGGATTTAACCAACACAATGAAACACGATTATTATTCACCAACGAAAAAAACGTTCGACATCGCCTTAGAAGGCTATCTAAAGCTGTACTAGCAGATGCAAGATTAGAAGAGCAAGTCCTTCTACATATACGTAATAACCTGTTTCTAAAGAACTGTAAGTTCTACAGTTGGAATGAGATCGAACCATGGATGGTAGATAGTTTAGGTGAGAAATTAGTTGAAAAATTGAGCCATGAAGGTAACGCGTCCGCTGCGTATTCATATGCTGTTCATCACTTCGATGGGATTGAAATAGACGACAATGCAGGCCCACACGAGGACTACTGGTATAAAAGGTACATTTCTGGCGAGGTTTTGGAAGGGGGCGCACTCCGCTTTGCAAAAGAATACGAAGAAAAACTATCTGTCCAATCCGAGTATCTATCACTACTAAAAAGAGCGGCAGAGTTAGGCAGTAAAGAAGCAATGATGCAACTCGCTGAAAACACTGATGACGTAGAGGTAATTCGAGAGTTGGCGAAACAAGGTTACTATCCAGCAATTGAGTTTGCTTATGAAGTCTATAGTGACACTCAATATGAGGAATTACTTGCATTTAGTGGAAATACAGAAGCTATTCTTAACCTCATGGAAAAATACGAACATTCCTCAAAAGAAATTGAACAATATAAACTCGTTTTTTTGAACGAGCTAGCCAACATTTATGGTTATTACCCGACCCAATCGATTGCTGATAATGATGAAGATTATGGGCCAGTATTCATCCTTTATGCCGGCATATCGCTTCCTAAAGTAAGCAAAGAATTGGAGCTGAAAGCGAAGGCAGAAGCTCAAAAGGTTTTCAACCAACATAACTACTAGTTAATAGTAAAAGCAGCTTTCGAACGTTGTACGGGGGCTGCTTTATCCCCTAATGCAGCACATTCGAAATATAAACATTTAGGTTACAGACTCTAAGGCGCTTCTGTCCCCAAGCTAGGCGTCGTAAGACGTCTCTGGACAGAAGTAAGTTGGCGATTCTCTTCATTACCGCTTGCTTCGGATAAGTTGAGTTTGGGGAAAATTCCCTAGGCGACTTTGTAGTTCCAGTGCATTGGTTGATAACGAAGCCGAACGAAGGCGATTGCCTTTGACCGGAAAAGGGCTCATGTGTGTTACAAGCTCGAGAAAAGTGAGCTGACGAGTACGTTGGTAACCACTTGCTTCGGATAAATTTGGTTAGGAACCTAAATAACAACAAACAAAACGCTCAGACCTGTTTAGAAATGGTAGCGCCACCAAGAAAAACGTAAATTTCCACCCGATGTACTTAATTGCTCAGCTAAAGCTGAGAATCAAATGTCAGTGCAAAATAACAGCAACATGGTCACAATTTCAACGTCTCATCATTGATACGAACAACACATTAGTCTTTACTTAAGTAAAGCTTGCACTCGGTGAAACTTTCCGTTTTGGACTTCATACTGACGACAATAAGATTTACGAAAAAGCATTTTGCAACATTGGCAAAATTGGCTTTTTTTCTGCTTCTATTCATTGAGCTATATGTACTCTCTTTAAGTAGTTTTATCCACTTTCACACAATTGTCGAAAGCATCTCTATCGTTGTCGCACTCATTATTGTGGGACTGGCAGCCAAGTCAAGGCACTTAACCCCAAGGCTAGAGGATTCATTCTCATTTCTCGTCAGTCTGTATCTCTGGGTGTGTCTGTTCGATTTCGCACATATGTTGACCTACAAAGGGATGCCTCTTGCCGAAGGGCTTTCTGCGAATCCCCCAACGCAATTTTGGATAGGTGGTCGTCTTCTTGAAGCCGCTGGACTCGCATTATTCTTTCACATTCATTTTTCTTACCGATGGCGGGGATGGGAAAACAAAGTACTGGCAACGTTGGCTGTATTAGTACTCCTTTCCATTGCTCCCTTTAGTATCTACCCTGATGCATATATTGAAGGCGTGGGTCTTACCGACTTCAAAATCTATGCAGAGTTAGTGGTTATTGCACTGATCTTGGTGGCAGCGAGCGGCCTGTATTTGCATCGCAAGCACTACAACAGAAAGCAGCGCGTGTATTTCGGCTTGGCGTTTTTGTTCACCATTATGGCGGAGCTGTTTTTTACCCAGTATGTGGGGGTGTATGATCAGGCTAATGCGATTGGGCATGTCTTCCGCTTGGCTTCGTATTACTGTGTGCTCTGCGCCTATTTAAGCCAACCCCACCTTTCCTCGCGATCTCTCTCTTCGATAGCGAATCCTTTCGCGCTATACATTGCGCTGTCCATTTCCTCTGTGGGGCTCGCCATCGCCTATACTTTTAACCATTATGAGGAGGAACGTTACCAAGAAAAAATGCAACTTCATGACGATGAAGTTGCTTCAGAATGGTTCAACCTGGTGTCAGCGAACGTCCAGAAATATGCCATAGTGGCGGAGAGTGTTGAAGCCTACGTGGATTCCACCTCCACGCTCAATGAAAACGCATTTTTGCGATTTTCAGAAAGTTTGATTCAGGAGCTGCCCGAAGTGCTTGGCATCCGGGTTGAGACTGATGCAAAGAAGATATATCTCACTAACCGTTATCACCAATCTGCAGAGATTGAAAATCGCGTAAAGGGCTACTTTGAATCGCTGAATACCCTAACCACAGCAATGAGCGGGGATGAGTCACTTCAAGGCGCCTTTCTCATCGCTCCTAAAGTGTTAGGTGTCGCCCTCAGCCATCCCACTGTATCTGCCTCGAATGACTATCATCTCTTGGCGCAAAGCAAGGTTATTGTTTTGATAGACATTGAAAGAGTCATCCAATCTCCGGCGTTGATGTCCATATTGGAGAACCATGACATAGGCATGCGATTCACTGCAGCCAACGACAGCACGGCAAATACAACCATGGGTAATAGCCAATTATTGGATACCGCTGACAATACTGGTGCTCGAAGACAAAGTTTTGGTAACGGGCACCTCGACCTGGCGATATTGCATAATCCCTCCATCGCTGAACATCCCAGCAGCTTGATATTGTCGCCGTGGTATTGGCCGCTAATATTCATCGTCCTGGCACTGAGCACAGCACTTATCTATCGGGTAATTAACCAGCACTTCGACATTCAAGTGGTGAGAAAGATAATTGCAGAGCAGTCAAAGTACATTAATGTGGATGAATTAACCGGTTTGCTAAACCGGCGCGCAGCCATAGAGATGGGAGAACACTCCCTTAAGCTTAGTCAACGCGGGGGACAGCCTCTGACAGTGCTTTTTATGGACTTAGATGGGTTTAAACACGTTAATGACAGATATGGACATGCCGTGGGTGATGAAGTTCTGGTACAAACAGCAGGCAGAATAAAATCTTTCTTACGAAGTACCGACTCACTCGCACGGTTTGGCGGCGATGAATTTTTAGCCATGCTGCATGGTGCAGAATATGGCCATCTCCGCAACATTCAACAGATTATCAACACGGTAAGCGCCCCCATAGAGGTGTTTGGCGATTCAGTCTGCGTCGGTATAAGTATCGGTTTGGCTTCTTTCCCTCACGATGGTGTCACATTTAGCGAATTGGTTAATGCTGCAGATAGTGCCATGTACCACGCCAAGCAAAATGGAAAAGGGAGATATGTACTCTTCTCTGACATTGCCAAAGCGTAGTGGTGACAACTGGCCACGCACGGGCGGCAATGTGGGCCAATTCTAGGAGAACACCTTCTGTGGCAAAGCTATTAAACAACCGTCAACGCAGATTCAGGTAGGATTTCCCAGTGTTCTCAGACTGAACATCCAAATGCGTTTTTGCATTGCATGAACAGAAATCTGGGATGAATGATGCCTGACGACGAAATGTAGCGAACTCTCATTCTAAGCAAGTCACAAGGCCGGAGTTTACTGTCAATCGCGAGCTTTAAAAGCGCCAGCTCCATCAAATGCCCTCTATCTCAAGGCGTGTGCGGGTCCGCCAGATATCTTCGAGTTTGAATGGCTTCTTTTGTCCTAAGTGTCTTCTCTGTTTAATAGTAGTTACCATACTCCACCTCCATAGGTTGTTTGAATGACTAGATAATTTTAGAAATGACAATTTTGGATAATATTTCCTAATGCGAGATGGGGGCTGTCACTGTGCTTGGGGGCAAATACTCTAAAAAGGAAAGGGGCAGCTTTGAGTTGCGCTGCCCTACTAGTACATAAGGTTCACTTTTTAACATACCAATTTCTCGATTTCTGTGGATGAAAAAATTGTTAGCCGCAGGGTATATATTCAGGTGAAACGTGATCTTATCTCCGAGTGGTGAGGATAAGACCATAATTTGGGTGTCAGACTAGTTGTACTCGCTTGCCATATTTATCGCCATTGCGATGCCTTTGACTCGTATTTCGAGAAAAAGTTGTTCAGTACGTTTATGTAGCAAGATTTTCCAGCATAGTTTTAGTTACTAGGGTAATTCCTTTTTCTGTAACACGAAAACCATTGGCTTCATCCTGTTCCTTATCATAGCCAATGCTCAAGCCGGCCGGGACACAACAATCACTGTCAAGGATAACTCTCTTCAGTTTAGCGTGTTCACCAACGTGACTGCCATGCAACAATACTGACTCTTCAATAAGACTGTATGAGTGGGCATGGACACTTGAATACAACAATGATTTTCTAATAGTTGAACCAGAAATAATGCACCCTCCAGAAACCGTTGAATCTACGGCCATACCACGGCGTTCATCGTTATCAAAAATGAATTTAGCAGGTGGAAGCTGTTCTTGATATGTCCAAATCGGCCAGTCTTTATCATAAAGGTCAAGTTGTGGTTTAGGTGTAACAAGTTCCATATTGGCTTCCCAAAATGAGTCAAGTGTACCCACGTCACGCCAGTAGGGCTGACTTTCACTGTCTGGATCTTTGAAAGAGTACGCAAAAACATTACTCTCATTAATGATTGAAGGAATGATATCGTGGCCAAAATCGCGGGTGGATCCTTGGACATCCACATCTTTTAATAACTGGTCAAAAAGAAAATCAGCATTGAATAAATAATTGCCCATTGAAGCCAAACACTTATTCGGTTTATTCGGAATTTCATTAGGTTGAGCTGGTTTCTCATCAAAAGCTACTATTTTGTTTTTGGAATCTACGGTTAGAACACCAAAGCTACCTGCAGCTTCTTCAGTATCAACTTCTAGGCAACAGACTGTCATATCTGCGTTATTTGCCACATGCTCCGCTAGTAGAGTGCCGTAGTCCATACGATATACATGGTCACCAGACAGAATTAGAATGTACTTGGGTCTATGTGAACGAATTATATCAATATTTTGATATACCGCATCCGCTGTGCCAGCATACCAGTCATCGCCCGTTCGTTGTGAAGCAGGTAAAATTTCAACAAATTGTTGAGCTCTAAGGCTTACCCAACCGCGGCTAATGTGACGGATCAACGAGTGCGACTTGTATTGTGTTGCGATACCTACGCGGTCAATACCTGAATTGAAACAGTTTGATAGTGGAAAATCGATAATACGAAACTTACCACCAAAATATACAGCAGGTTTTGCTCGAAGATCGGTGAGTTCAAATAAACGACTACCTCGACCACCAGCCAATATCAAAGCGTAAGTGTCTTTGGTCAAATTACTGATATGTCTATCATAATTCTGGGGCATAGAGACCTCCATGGGGGCGAATTATATACTTGTAGTTATAATCAGAGCAGTGTATTGATTATATTCAAGTTATTATATAGGGTAATTGTTGAATAAACTGTGACTGAAGTTAGGCATTATTACTTGAATAGCTACCAGTATCGTCGCCACTTTTAGCATTACCAAAAATAGGTCAATTTATGACAAAAGAAATGAGTCCTGATCCTTGTGCTAGAAAGGTTTGGTCGGGTAGACGACACTTGTTACCAAGTGCGGCCCCCCTAAGAACCCAGCGTGCAACTTTCACTGCACTAGGCTCAAGCCTTCACGAAGGCATCGTTTTGATACCCAGCAACTTATAAAGCAGCGAGAGTAGGCTCCTTCCAAGAGTTACGAGCTTGCCTTTTTGACTTTCTCTTAGCCAAGTATTCTTGGTGTTGAGGATCATATGGTGTCGCTGCACTTCGGATTTTTACATGCCTCTCGATTGGTACTTTGGCTATTTGGAAGAGATTGAACTGGCAATCCATATCCATGATCTTCTGCCAACCATGAAAATGCCATTGGCCTTTTCGGTTGACGAAGTATTTAAGGGCCACCCAAGTTTTGGATTTTGTCGGATGACGCCTCACTGCCCAGTGCCATAATGCAAGAAATAGCTTATGACCAACATATCCGAATACCTGTTTAGCCACGCAATGGCGATAATAATTAGCCCAACCCCTTAATTTCGGATTTATCAGTTTGATAAGATCGTTTACAGAGGTTGTTGCATGCTTTTTGATGAGTTCGCGCAGATTACTCAAGAACAGCAATGTGTTAGATTTACTCGGTTTAATGAGCAATTTCCCTTTGTACTTTCTGTGATTGAACCCTAGAAAGTTAAAGCCGTTATCGATGTGTGTAATGTGCGTTTTCTCTTCGGATAATGTTAATCCTCTTTCCGCTAAAAAGTCAGCGATCAACGGTTTGATATCGTTCTCCAACACTTCCTTTGAAGCACAGGTGACGACGAAATCGTCGGCGTATCCAATAAAATTGGCTCTAGTACCCTTTTTGAGGGCTGTAGACTGAATATGCTGCTCAAGTCCAGCAAGAGTCATTAGCATCAAGGTTGGTGATATACCCGTGATCATTGAAGGTGCTTGATTTTTCCTTAAAGCAGGATCATGCTACGAACCATGAAAATTACACTGAC
>NZ_JAWOWF010000078.1:0-9687 GCF_033340295.1 Vibrio sp. 1401 | reverse complement strand
GCTTCCACTCGGCTATCGCTTCCTCATCAATCCAAAAGGTCAGAGAACCACGGTTTATTAAGGCTTTGTTGTACTGCGTCCAGTTAGTTGTTTTGTAACGAGGTTTAGGCATGAGGCTACGATGATTAATGGGTGTAGCCGATCAGATCGTAGCTTCTTGATTTAGTTCCATCGATTTAAGCAACAAAGCCAGCTCGCGGGTGAATAGTTACTATCAAAGAACTGATAGATGAATTAGATGTTTTCACCGTGAATTTAGTTTGCAAGCAATGAAAAGGTTAGTGATGATACTGGGTAAATAAAATTTTATCATAAATAAAGCTTGCCTTTTGAATGGCTTCCTTACGGTTATTTACTTTTAATTTTTTATATATGTTGTAAACATGTGTTTTAACGGTACATTCAGCGATAAATAAATCTTCAGATATCTCACGATTGGATGCGCCTTTGATGACAAGTTTAAATATTTGAATCTCTCTCTTGGTTAAATGAGTCTGTTTCGCTTGCAGCTGTAGTGCATAAGGACGAATGTCGGTTATCATCTCTGTCATTACTTTTCTTGGCAGCCACAGATCACCATCAATTACGCTTTTTAAACAACGCGTAAAGTGCTCTATAGGTGCATCCTGGTAGATAATCCCTTTCAAATCTATGAGATACATTAATTGTGTTTCTGCTACTATCATTTCTCCAATTTCTTTAGGAAAATCATAAATTATCCATTTATTGGATAATACCTGTGATAACGTTACTTGGATATCGATAACCTTTTCTAAGGTTAGATAACTAATAAGAACGAGATCAGAGCTGATGGTCTTAGTAGATTTATTAATTTCTTGTAAGCATTTTCTTTCAAAAGAAAAATAGCCACTTTTGTTTATTTCTTGTATTATAAATTGGTTGCTAATCCCGTCATCGCCTATCAAAAGTATATGCTTTATAGCCCGATTACAATTATGTTCTTGTTCTACATAACTCATAGTTATAATTTCCGTTTTTTATTGTGCTCACTTATAGATTAGTCAATTCTAGGTAACAACGCGGAAGTTTGCCAATGTGGTATTCATATTTTGATATATGTATCGCTTTATGGCTGTTGGGATAAATTAGGTTCGATTGATATCTGCAATGTGTCTTCGTATTGACCTCCAGGTTTTTCTTCTGCGTTACCAATAACAAAGATCAGAGGAATAGGTTGACCAGTCGTAGCAGCGTGACGTGGGATACGTACACTAAATTGTGTAAGATTGACGTAGTCGTTGTCGAAGATAATTTGATAGGGAATATCCCACTTGGGTTCATGTGATTCGTGGCGTAATGCACCATGATTTGATGACTCCAAAACAACCGCATAGGCAGAGTTACTTTGAACCCATAGGTTAGGCGATGAATTGATTACTTTGTTTGAGTGTAACGTTCCTAAGTCAAGGTCATAATGTGGTTGTGATAATCCGTAAAAATGAATTTTCGCTGCTGGTGGTACATCCACAGTGACAGGAAGCAAAGTAGGACTTATTTCTATTTTGCCGTCTATTTGTGCATATGACGTAGCAACTTCTAATACGCCTCGATAGATCCCTGACGTTAACCATTGTTTAGCGGGAAAGCGCATTTGTACGGTTGCAGCAGGTTGGTTCTCGGTCAAAGTAAAGCGCCATTGATTAGCTATTGTGTTACCTGATTGCCCACTCCACTCGAAAAAGAGCGAATCTTGACGGCTACTTTTCAATGATTTACTTGTATCGTCAAGCTGTAAAACTAAGTTCAGTTTGCAGCCCTCACCAATAATATTTGCACTCACACGATAGGTATTGGTTGTTGCAAAACTGCTGTTATTGAAGACATCGTATTTTGCTTGTGTTGATACTGGTTGGATAGACAGAGAGTTAGCTTCACAAGCCCAAACAGAAGGTATATTAGCCAATGGTAGCAAGAACAACGCGCTCCGCTTTAGTTGTTTAATCGACATATAACTCTCCTAATCTGATCAAGGTGTCACTTCGTTCACTAAGATTAATAACTACTGACTCTTGTTCTTTAGTGTCAAGAACGAGTTTGTATTGCCCCGGTTTTAATCCAGAAATCGCAAAAACACCACTACGGTTTGTAAAGAATTCAATTGGTTGTTGCTGTGTTTTACCAAGGTACTGCGCAAAGCCCGCAACAAGTGAAATAGGGCTGTTACTTTGACGATCGAACAGTTTACCAATGACGGTTAATACCGCATCAGAACCAATTTGCAGTTGGAATCCTTTTTTATAGCCAGGTTTAACCCAAAAAGCGCCTTCTCCGAGATCGTAACCGGGTGGTAAGTTTTCCACGTCGTATCCGATCACTTGGCTGCTATAGGCCACAAGGTCAGGAACCAACGCAGAAGAGTCTTCATAGAGATAGACGCGTGCTTGCTTACCGTCTCGGGTAGGGTCGATGGCAATGTCGTTCTCTGCAAGGCTTTCATGTTTATTAATGATGGCAAACGCTTCTCTAACGGGTCTTCCTATTGTCACTGATGACCCTGCAAATGCCACCGCACTACTAAGCTTAAGATCGGTGCTATGATTTCTCGTATTATCACTGATGCTCTCAAGGCGAGAGGTGTGACTCGCGCTTAATTCATAGCGGTTTGCCGTATAGTTAACCCCAAGATTAACATCCGCGTCAGTCTCTTTGTTATTAATGGCACTGGCAAATGCAGAAACGCCGCCAGTGCTTCCAATATTATTTTGATAACTATAATCTAAGGCACTTTCATTGAGTTCTGTTGAATAACGACCAACGACACGTGTTTGTTTGCTGAGTGGCCAACTTAAGGTGAGAGTCGTGCTAATGTCATCGCTCCCCCTCTCGTTATTCTTATAATTAACACGAGCGCTCCACGTGGCGGGTGTATCGAATAATCTTGCAGATAGGCTGGGGCTTACAATCCAATAGTCGTTTTTTTTATCAACGCCAGCTCGATAATTTAGAGTAACAGCCGCGCGTAATGAACGTGAAAGATAGATGGATCCAAAAGCACTAGCATAATGAGTCGTTAAATTAATATCACTGCTTGATGCTTCATATGCCGATATTCCACTGAAGCTATTGCTTAAATATTCATAACTGAGGCTTAACTGTGGCTCTAGTGAGTTTGATTTAGAAAATTCGGCATCGAATGCTACTTTATAAGCGTCACCGCGACCATAAATCGGATGATCACTGTGTGAAGCGTTTAATTCAGTAATGCCTAGTTTAGAAGCGAAAAGTGCGCTAGCACCATATTGGTATAGGTTTTCACGCACTTGAGAATTAACTCCTAAGGTTAACCAAGGTGAGACACCAACATCGAGATAACCGTGAAAAATACGTTCATCCGTGAGGTATTCTAATTGTTTATTTTGGATTTCTGATGGAACGCCATACATGATACTGTATTCGAATTCGCCACTGTTTAATAAATCATTACCGGTCGCAATCGAAAATTCAATGCGTTCTTCATTTCCTGAACGATCAGTAATAACGAGCTCAATATCATTGTTTCCTTGTGCTAGTGGAATATCACTGAGATTATAACTGCCCGCACCAAGGGTTAATCTTTGTACAGGGATGCCATCGATATACACATCGACATTAGACGTGCGCTGGAGTGTGAATGATTGACTTGCACGAGGGCGTACATTTTTGGTGGGTATAAGAGTGAAGTCACGCGTCACGCCAACTCCCAAAATGTCTGTTCCATCTTGAAAAGCTTGACCACTGTTGTACATATCGCCTATTACTACTCGAGTACCTTGTTGGGGGTAATCGATATTAAGGCGTGTGCCTTCTCTAATGTAGCTTGAACCGGTTAGAGAACCATTTTCTATAAAGGATTCATATTCAAAATTAAGCATGCTTAGATTGAATGCTGAGTCGAATCGACTGCGATATAGGCTTTCTCGAGCAGAGTCTTCGTCGACAAATTGACTTTCATTGGCGGAAAGCGACACATTCACATAGCCACTCAAAAGGCTTGGCTTCGCATAATTATATAAATTTCCCGCTTCGCTCATAGATAAATTCTGTGTCAGGCTGGACTGTGGTGGGATTGTCAAGACACATTCTAATGAAGCAAAATCAAAGGTTAAACTTACCCCTGTTTGTGCGAAGTGCTGTTGAGACAATATGTCATCACCACTGGATTCTTTAAGCGCATTTATTACCTCTTGTGTCACAACTGACGTTAGGAGAGACAGGGTGTCCTCTTTGGGTAATAAAATTTGGTTGTCTGCCGTAATGGTGATGTCTGCTTCACCTAATATAGTATCACTGACCCTTAGTAAAGAGGTGAGTTTAATATCTCGGCCAGTTGGATTAAGCACCATTTCTTGGCTGTGGGCAGCAGAATTTATTATGAATAGAACCAAGCAGCACATGAAAGTGGGCGTAACCAACGTGCGCATGATCTTAAAAATGTCAGTTTTCATAACCATGATATATGCCAACGGGTAATTGAATCGAAGAAGAATGTACAGTAATAGTAGAATGAGGCGGAACAAACTGCTCACCCAGCGCCTTATGCACGGTCTGATTAATATCATCAGGAAGGTTGTCGAACCTGAGTAATGAAGTGAAGGTAAATCGATTCCCGGTGTTAGTGAGCGTTAAACTACCATGTTCACCAATATGTAACTTTATGTCCGGTTGAAGAGAAGACGAGTGAACGTGTAACAGTGCATTGTAGTGGATCTGTAGATTAATCCCAGTAGACAAACCATTCACCTTTTCAACTTGAGTACTGCTTCGATTTATATCGGCGGTGCTAAAGCGGATAAAGTAACTTTGCGACATTTCGAGAGGCACTTTACTTAGCCATTGTATTCTAAATGTTTGACGCTTTCCGGGCGCGAGCATTGCTGCGGGCGGAAACACCAAAATGTCTTCATTTGGTGAGCTAGACGTAGACGTTTCAAACGTACCATTAGGCGCAAATGTCAAACGTCGAACGTTGGCTTCAAGTGCGAGCGTTTTGGTTGAGTTGTTGGAAACTACCAACTGCGAAGTTAGTTGATGATCCGTATTTAGCTCAATGACCGTGGGGGAGAGTGTAATTCCAAACGCTTGAGTATATATAAAGCACACTATCACTCCGGCTAATAAACGCCATTGCATCGTTACTCCTCCTGTTCAATATCAATTGATAGTGTACGAATGTTGAAGTTCTCGAGTGGCAACATTTCAAAAGAACGTTTGGAGTGGGGCAATACTAACGTCCCTGAGATACGTTGTGAAATTTCATTTCCTTTTAAATAAGTAGATTGAGTGCCATCGGATACTTTCCACGTCGTGTTGGTTAATCGTCCGTAACTGTTGCCGCTATTCAGCACATCTAGAACCCAATTGTCTTTGTCGTTTTGTTTTATACTTGTGACGGAAAACTGGGGCGAGGTGTTTTGCGGACGAACATTGATGAGCGTGTTGAATCGAAGAAGTAAACTCACTTGGCCTTGATTGCTGCTGGCTCGTTCCACTTTAACTTGTTTAACCGCAACCCGATACGCTTTAGATTCAGTGATGGATGGATCGCCTAAGTAACGAATCATAACTGATTGTGCCCGGCCTGGTTCTATAATGGCAGTGACGGGTATGACCAATAATTCTTCATCCGCAGGCACAATGGTCTCGTTACCATATTCATCCATGGTCATGAAATAGGGTTGTAGTTCTACCGTCAATGGCACAGTAGAGGTATTCTCCACCCGCATCGTCATTTGAGCACGTTTCCCTAATGGTGCCATCTCGGCAGACATCGGTTCTACTTTAAAAGCATGTGCGAACATACACGTAAACGACAAAAAGAAAAATGTGAACCAACGAATCATAGCAGTGAGCTCCATCAAAAAAATCTTACATGACAATAAAGGAGGAGGCGAAATACGCCCCCTCATTCTGTACGTTTAGTTTGAGGTGATATTCACAGTTAATGTGTCAGAGTAGCCACCAGCCCAAGGAGATGTCTCGGTAGTAACAATGTCAATTGATGCACCTACACCAGTAGCCAAATTGCCTGAACCACCATAAGATTGAGAAGCTGAAACATCGTTTAGACCAGGGCCACCCGGTGCGTTCAATGTAAAGGATGCTAAACCGCCAGCAGGGTTAAATGTTGCGTCATATTTTAGAGCAAAGTCTTCATTATCATCCGACTCCAAACCACCTTCCGCACTGGTCATGGTAACGGTCGCACCATCTGCATCATTACATTTCAATTCCAGACCACCTACACTAACGCTTTGAATTGTTGAGACGTTACCAAAGTCAATTAACTGTGTGGCAAGGCCAGTCACTTCACAAACAGGTGATACATAACCAACTAACTGAACGTCACCTGGAGCGGCGTAAGCGTTAGCACCAAAAATAGCGGTTACAGCAGCTGCACAGAGTGTTAGCTTTTTCATAAGAAATTCCTTTCACTTTTGATTGTTGGCTCAATTACGGCTGAGCGTATATTGCTCTGCAGTTATTTGCAGAGTTCCTACTTTGTTACGCTATGAATTGAAGGGTATACTTCAATTTCAATAACGTCATGATAATAACCCGCATAAAGCAAGTTATTTTCGAGCGTTACCCTAAGTACTCCTCGTTGAGTAAAAGGAATAACACCAGAGCTGTCTATCATTGCGGGCGAAAGCAATTGTCTACTAAGTCGACTTTCATTTAATCGAAGCTCATCGACTTGCAACGATAATTCGTAATTTTCAATTAATTCAACGCCCTGATGTTCATATTTAAGGCCACCATATTGAGAATTGATGGTGATCCCCAAAGGGCGATTGCAATATAGTGAGAAGGGCAATGATTGCGTCTTCTGCTCAGAAAAGGTCATCACATTGCCTGATAAAAAAGTAATCTCACAACGATCTTTAATTTGACCTGCTAACCCCATGGTCAAGGTGTTCGCACGGACATAGAAAGGGATCGATAGGCTCATAACCGTTAGCGTTATCACGAATCTACGAAGAGTAAAAAATATTTTAGTCATTTACTCGCCCCTATCTGTTCAATTGCATTCGTTGTTTAACAATTCAAACTATAGAAAGCACAGACTTTGGCATAGTAGTAAAAAAAGTTGATTATTAATGGAGAGTAGGAGAAATAGTATGAGTTTAGTTAAAAGAAATGAGCCCATTTGTTTGCAATAGGTTGATATAAAATGAGTTGTATTTATTGAGGTTAAAAGTTAGCGAATAAAGAATATTTTACTTATTGTAAATGTCTGATTTATAAACTAGCAGAAGTATGCGTTTACGATATGTTTTCAGGCAACGAATTGCTAGTACAAAAAGGGGATAGGAATCGACATTTCTGGTATTAATTTATACAAATAGGTGGATTTATCTCCAGTCAGTTGATAAATAGAATATTTATTGTTGACCAGATAAATTAATCCGTTAAAGTACGCCTCGTTCTCACGGCAAAGGTCGCTGAGACAGATGGTGTCTAACCCATCGCATGATTGCGTTGCCCTGGTGGTGGAATTGGTAGACACAAGGGATTTAAAATCCCTCGGCGTTCGCGCTGTGCCGGTTCAAGTCCGGCCCGGGGCACCATCAAAATCTTTGGTGACAGAGATAAAAAATCAGAAAGGCGCCTTGGCAGAGTGGCTATGCAGCGGATTGCAAATCCGTGGACCTCGGTTCGACTCCGGGAGGCGCCTCCATTCTTTTACTTGTCCATGAGTTCCGATAGTAACCTGTAGGATCTCAACTTCTCAGATTGTTCAAACACCATCGTGTTTACCATAATTTCATCTGCCCCAGTGCGTTCCAAAAGTTTCTCAATTTTCTGTCTTACATATGTTTGATCACCATGGATAGATTCACGTAATTGAGTTTCAACGTGAAGCTTTTCCTGTGCTGACCATAGTGGTGCCATACTTTTCACTGGTGCGCGAAGTTTTTCGCGATTGCCGCGAATCATTTTTAAGAATTTTTGCTTCTCTGTTGTCGCGAGAAAATCTGCATGTGACTGAGTATCCGCTACGATAACGTTGGCACAAATCATCACATAGGGTTGAGCTAAATGCTCGGATGGGACAAACTCATCTCGATAAAAGTTTAGAGCACGAGACATTGCATCTGGAGCAAAGTGTGCAGCAAATGCGAAAGGTAAGCCTCTCTTAGCTGCTAAACGTGCGCTGTATGTACTCGACCCCAGAAGCCAAATCGGCAGAGATGTGTTGTTACCTGGATAAGCCGCGACTGGTTGATTTCGAGATACGGGACCAAGAAAGAAATTAAGCTCCTCCAACAGCTCTTCAAAGTCAGGATCCATATGCTCTGGTTCCCGCCTTAATGCATGCATTGTTTGGTAGTCGGTGCCTGGTGCGCGTCCTAATCCGAGGTCAATACGACCAGGGTATAATGCCTCTAACGTTCCGAATTGCTCTGCAATAACTAGTGGTGCATGGTTAGGTAACATGATTCCACCTGATCCTAAACGGATCGAGTTCGTGTGCGCTCCAATATGACTGAGTAATACACTGGTTGCGGCACTGGCGATGTCGGGCATGTTATGGTGTTCAGCCATCCAAAACCGATGATAGCCCCAGGACTCGATTGATTGAGCTAATTCAACGGAGCGTTCGAACGTTTCGGTGAAGTTTGTTCCGTCGGACACGGGTGCCAAATCCAGAACAGATAAACGAGGAAAAGACATAGGATAGTTATAGCCTGTTAATGAATCTTAACTATCATATGGTGGTGAAAGTTGACGTTTAAAAGGGGAGGATTAACCATTCACAATGGATTATTTTTCTTCAATGCCTGGAGAGCGTTTAGCTTACGAGTTTAGCTTTTGCTATGTGATAAAAGCGGCTTTATTACTGTAAGTGGCCACAGTGGTCGATGTCGTTGAATATTCGCATGTAGAACGTTTCCACAGCTACTTTAGATTAAAACATAGGCCTCTTTAACAGCGAACTGCTGTTGTCGACAATAGTGAACGAGCTAGCTTTAGAACGTTTTGACTGATACATAGACTTGTCTGCCGCTGTTAATAATTCATGTACATTCGACCCATGCTCAGGATAGAGTGCAATACCAAGGCTTTGTTGCGTAATTCAGACGAGAAACCAAACCTCCTAAAGTTGAGCGACTTTTATACAATATACTGAGTTTCAGGCATACCAAGCCCTGTAAGTTTGTTCAGTGCTTTGATCATGGCGTAAGTCTCGCCAACCTGAGCGTTGTAATTTCTTAGACTTAATTTCCCACCTAGCAACTGTTTTACTCGGTACATTGCGGTCTCTGACAGAGAGCGCTTATGATAGCCATACCGCTTTTTCCACTTCTTGTTGGAGCCGTAGAGCTTCTGGCAACCTACCGCTAAGTTACGAGGGTGCCCTTGTTCCCAGAAGGCTGCTCCTTCTCTTGGCGGGATGAGCGGAACAGCTCGCTTGATCCGTATGGCATCATGGCAATTCCTTGTGTCATAAGCGCCATCGCCTGATATCTCAATGATTTTACGACGTGTTTGCTTGAGTAAGTTGGGGAGCACTTCGGCATCAGTGACGTTAGATAAGCTCAGCTCTGCTGCGACTATTTCGTGGGTGCTTGTATCTACCGCGATATGCAGCTTACGCCAGACTCTTCGCTTCCCATCAGTTCCATGCTTCTTGACCTTCCATTCACCTTCGCCATAAACCTTGAGGCCAGTGGCATCAATGGC
>NZ_JAWOWF010000077.1:0-10918 GCF_033340295.1 Vibrio sp. 1401 | reverse complement strand
AACCACCTCCGCAGCCATTTATTGGTGTGGTCTACAGAGGATTATGTCTTTTTAGAGGGGAAAATCCCTAGAACCCCATGATCGTGCCGTGATCGAAATCCAGATCCTTGACCCGCAGTTGCAAACCCTCACTGATCCGCATGCCCGTTCCATACAGAAGCTGGGCGAACAAACGATGCTCGCCTTCCAGAAAACCGAGGATGCGAACCACTTCATCCGGGGTCAGCACCACCGGCAAGCGCCGCGACGGCCGAGGTCTTCCGATCTCCTGAAGCCAGGGCAGATCCGTGCACAGCACCTTGCCGTAGAAGAACAGCAAGGCCGCCAATGCCTGACGATGCGTGGAGACCGAAACCTTGCGCTCGTTCGCCAGCCAGGACAGAAATGCCTCGACTTCGCTGCTGCCCAAGGTTGCCGGGTGACGCACACCGTGGAAACGGATGAAGGCACGAACCCAGTGGACATAAGCCTGTTCGGTTGGTAAGCTGTAATGCAAGTAGCGTATGCGCTCACGCAACTGGTCCAGAACCTTGACCGAACGCAGCGGTGGTAACGGCGCAGTGGCGGTTTTCATGGCTTGTTATGACTGTTTTTTTGTACAGTCTATGCCTCGGGCATCCAAGCAGCAAGCGCGTTACGCCGTGGGTCGATGTTTGATGTTATGGAGCAGCAACGATGTTACGCAGCAGGGCAGTCGCCCTAAAACAAAGTTATGCAGCCAAATCCCAACAATTAAGGGTCTTAAAATGGTAAAAGATTGGATTCCCATCTCTCATGATAATTACAAGCAGGTGCAAGGACCGTTCTATCATGGAACCAAAGCCAATTTGGCGATTGGTGACTTGCTAACCACAGGGTTCATCTCTCATTTCGAGGACGGTCGTATTCTTAAGCACATCTACTTTTCAGCCTTGATGGAGCCAGCAGTTTGGGGAGCTGAACTTGCTATGTCACTGTCTGGCCTCGAGGGTCGCGGCTACATATACATAGTTGAGCCAACAGGACCGTTCGAAGACGATCCGAATCTTACGAACAAAAGATTTCCCGGTAATCCAACACAGTCCTATAGAACCTGCGAACCCTTGAGAATTGTTGGCGTTGTTGAAGACTGGGAGGGGCATCCTGTTGAATTAATAAGGGGAATGTTGGATTCGTTGGAGGACTTAAAGCGCCGTGGTTTACACGTCATTGAAGACTAGTCCTTTGCATAACAAAGCCATCAAACCGGACGCCAGAGATTCCGCGCCTGTTGCGCATGGCTTCGCCATTTTATGCGCAATAGGCGCGCCACCCTGTCGCCGTTTATGGCGGCGTTAACCCAAAGGAGTATCGTGAAAATATCACTAATGGCTGCAAAAGCAAGAAATGGGGTTATTGGCTGCGGCTCGGATATCCCGTGGAACGCTAAAGGTGAGCAGCTGCTTTTTAAAGCAATAACTTACAATCAATGGCTCTTAGTCGGCCGTAAAACATTTGAGGCAATGGGGGCTCTCCCAAATAGAAAGTATGCAGTTGTCAGCCGCTCAGGATCGGTAGCTACTAACGATGATGTGGTTGTGTTTCCATCTATAGAAGCAGCAATGAGGGAGCTAAAGACTCTTACGAACCATGTTGTTGTTTCTGGTGGTGGAGAGATCTACAAGAGTCTGATCGCCCATGCCGACACGCTACATATCTCGACAATAGATTCCGAGCCAGAGGGCAATGTTTTCTTTCCGGAAATCCCCAAAGAGTTCAATGTGGTGTTCGAGCAGGAATTTCATTCAAATATAAATTATCGCTATCAAATCTGGCAAAGGGGTTAACCATCCAAGCCATCGGACACATTTTGCTTCGCTGCGCTCAAAACGCAAAATGTGCCGCTGCTTAGCGGCGTTAGATGCACTAAGCACATAATTGCTCACAGCCAAACTATCAGGTCAAGTCTGCTTTTATTATTTTTAAGCGTGCATAATAAGCCCTACACAAATTGGGAGTTAGACATCATGAGCAACGCAGTGCCCGCCGAGATTTCGGTACAGCTATCACAGGCACTCAACGTCATCGAGCATCATCTGGGATCGACGTTGCTGGCCGTGCATTTGTACGGCTCTGCACTCGACGGTGGCCTGAAGCCATGCAGTGATATTGATTTGCTGGTTACTGTGACTGCACAGCTCGATGAGACTGTGCGGCAGGCTCTGTTCGTAGATTTCCTGGAAGTTTCCGCTTCTCCCGGCCAAAGTGAAGCTCTCCGTGCCTTGGAAGTTACCATCGTCGTGTACGGCGATGTTGTTCCTTGGCGTTATCCAGCCAGACGGGAACTGCAATTCGGGGAGTGGCAGCGCAAGGACATTCTTGCGGGCATCTTCGAGCCCGCGACAACCGATGTTGATCTGGCTATTCTGCTAACTAAAGCAAGGCAACACAGCCTTGCCTTGGCAGGTTCGGCCGCGGAAGATTTCTTCAACTCAGTCCCGGAAAGCGATCTATTCAAAGCACTGGCCGACACCTTGAAACTATGGAACTCACAACCGGATTGGGCAGGCGACGAGCGGAATGTAGTGCTTACTTTGTCTCGCATTTGGTACAGCGCAGCAACCGGCAAGATCGCGCCGAAGGATGTAGCTGCCAACTGGGTAATGGAACGCCTGCCCGTCCAACATCAGCCCGTGCTGCTTGAAGCCCAGCAGGCTTACCTTGGACAAGGGATGGATTGCTTGGCCTCACGCGCTGATCAGTTGACTGCGTTCATTTACTTTGTGAAGCACGAAGCCGCCAGTCTGCTCGGCTCCACGCCAATGATGTCTAACAGTTCATTCAAGCCGACGCCGCTTCGCGGCGCAGCTTAATTCAGGCGTTAGATGCACTAAGCACATAATTGCTCACAGCCAAACTATCAGGTCAAGTCTGCTTTTATTATTTTTAAGCGTGCATAATAAGCCCTACACAAATTGGGAGATATATCATGAAAGGCTGGCTTTTTCTTGTTATCGCAATAGTTGGCGAAGTAATCGCAACATCCGCATTAAAATCTAGCGAGGGCTTTACTAAGCTTGCCCCTTCCGCCGTTGTCATAATCGGTTATGGCATCGCATTTTATTTTCTTTCTCTGGTTCTGAAATCCATCCCTGTCGGTGTTGCTTATGCAGTCTGGTCGGGACTCGGCGTCGTCATAATTACAGCCATTGCCTGGTTGCTTCATGGGCAAAAGCTTGATGCGTGGGGCTTTGTAGGTATGGGGCTCATAATTGCTGCCTTTTTGCTCGCCCGATCCCCATCGTGGAAGTCGCTGCGGAGGCCGACGCCATGGTGACGGTGTTCGGCATTCTGAATCTCACCGAGGACTCCTTCTTCGATGAGAGCCGGCGGCTAGACCCCGCCGGCGCTGTCACCGCGGCGATCGAAATGCTGCGAGTCGGATCAGACGTCGTGGATGTCGGACCGGCCGCCAGCCATCCGGACGCGAGGCCTGTATCGCCGGCCGATGAGATCAGACGTATTGCGCCGCTCTTAGACGCCCTGTCCGATCAGATGCACCGTGTTTCAATCGACAGCTTCCAACCGGAAACCCAGCGCTATGCGCTCAAGCGCGGCGTGGGCTACCTGAACGATATCCAAGGATTTCCTGACCCTGCGCTCTATCCCGATATTGCTGAGGCGGACTGCAGGCTGGTGGTTATGCACTCAGCGCAGCGGGATGGCATCGCCACCCGCACCGGTCACCTTCGACCCGAAGACGCGCTCGACGAGATTGTGCGGTTCTTCGAGGCGCGGGTTTCCGCCTTGCGACGGAGCGGGGTCGCTGCCGACCGGCTCATCCTCGATCCGGGGATGGGATTTTTCTTGAGCCCCGCACCGGAAACATCGCTGCACGTGCTGTCGAACCTTCAAAAGCTGAAGTCGGCGTTGGGGCTTCCGCTATTGGTCTCGGTGTCGCGGAAATCCTTCTTGGGCGCCACCGTTGGCCTTCCTGTAAAGGATCTGGGTCCAGCGAGCCTTGCGGCGGAACTTCACGCGATCGGCAATGGCGCTGACTACGTCCGCACCCACGCGCCTGGAGATCTGCGAAGCGCAATCACCTTCTCGGAAACCCTCGCGAAATTTCGCAGTCGCGACGCCAGAGACCGAGGGTTAGATCATGCCTAGCATTCACCTTCCGGCCGCCCGCTAGCGGACCCTGGTCAGGTTCCGCGAAGGTGGGCGCAGACATGCTGGGCTCGTCAGGATCAAACTGCACTATGAGGCGGCGGTTCATACCGCGCCAGGGGAGCGAATGGACAGCGAGGAGCCTCCGAACGTTCGGGTCGCCTGCTCGGGTGATATCGACGAGGTTGTGCGGCTGATGCACGACGCTGCGGCGTGGATGTCCGCCAAGGGAACGCCCGCCTGGGACGTCGCGCGGATCGACCGGACATTCGCGGAGACCTTCGTCCTGAGATCCGAGCTCCTAGTCGCGAGTTGCAGCGACGGCATCGTCGGCTGTTGCACCTTGTCGGCCGAGGATCCCGAGTTCTGGCCCGACGCCCTCAAGGGGGAGGCCGCATATCTGCACAAGCTCGCGGTGCGACGGACACATGCGGGCCGGGGTGTCAGCTCCGCGCTGATCGAGGCTTGCCGCCATGCCGCGCGAACGCAGGGGTGCGCCAAGCTGCGGCTCGACTGCCACCCGAACCTGCGTGGCCTATACGAGCGGCTCGGATTCACCCACGTCGACACTTTCAATCCCGGCTGGGATCCAACCTTCATCGCAGAACGCCTAGAACTCGAAATCTAACGTCCGTTCGGGCATCGAGGTCCATGTCGGGGTGGGACGGGCCCGTGGCTTCAAGATCACTTGCAGTCCGACCGCGATGTCTTGGTTGCGCGAGAGGTTGTCGATATCCTCCACTTCCATCATCAACCCTGGATAATGCCGCCGCCGTCATCGCCGCCGACGCCCGTGCCGGGCTTTTCGGGCCTGTCAGGCTTGCTCGGCCTTCAGCCTGCCTGGGCGAGATCTCCGGCGGACGGATTAACGGCGGAGCTTCGCCGCCTTTCGTGCGTGTGAAGGCCGAAGATAGTTCTCTCAAAAACATCCGTTTATGAGAGATACCAAATGTCATTTTCAGAAGACGACTGCACCAGTTGATTGGGCGTAATGGCTGTTGTGCAGCCAGCTCCTGACAGTTCAATATCAGAAGTGATCTGCACCAATCTCGACTATGCTCAATACTCGTGTGGGCTCTGTTGCAAAAATCGTGAAGCTTGAGCATGCTTGGCGGAGATTGGACGGACGGAACGATGACGGATTTCAAGTGGCGCCATTTCCAGGGTGATGTGATCCTGTGGGCGGTGCGCTGGTATTGTCGCTATCCGATCAGCTATCGCGACCTTGAGGAAATGCTGGCGGAACGCGGCATTTCGGTCGACCATACGACGATCTATCGCTGGGTCCAGTGCTACGCCCCGGAGATGGAGAAGCGGCTGCGCTGGTTCTGGCGGCGTGGCTTTGATCCGAGCTGGCGCCTGGATGAAACCTACGTCAAGGTGCGGGGCAAGTGGACCTACCTGTACCGGGCAGTCGACAAGCGGGGCGACACGATCGATTTCTACCTGTCGCCGACCCGCAGCGCCAAGGCAGCGAAGCGGTTCCTGGGCAAGGCCCTGCGAGGCCTGAAGCACTGGGAAAAGCCTGCCACGCTCAATACCGACAAAGCGCCGAGCTATGGTGCAGCGATCACCGAATTGAAGCGCGAAGGAAAGCTGGACCGGGAGACGGCCCACCGGCAGGTGAAGTATCTCAATAACGTGATCGAGGCCGATCACGGAAAGCTCAAGATACTGATCAAGCCGGTGCGCGGTTTCAAATCGATCCCCACGGCCTATGCCACGATCAAGGGATTCGAAGTCATGCGAGCCCTGCGCAAAGGACAGGCTCGCCCCTGGTGCCTGCAGCCCGGCATCAGGGGCGAGGTGCGCCTTGTGGAGAGAGCTTTTGGCATTGGGCCCTCGGCGCTGACGGAGGCCATGGGCATGCTCAACCACCATTTCGCAGCAGCCGCCTGATCGGCGCAGAGCGACAGCCTACCTCTGACTGCCGCCAATCTTTGCAACAGAGCCTCCGTCGCCATGCTCACCTCGCTTTGGTGCACACGAGTATTGAGCATAGTCGAGATTGGTGCAGATCACTTCTGATATTGAACTGTCAGGAGCTGGCTGCACAACAGCCATTACGCCCAATCAACTGGTGCAGTCGTCTTCTGAAAATGACAGCCACCTCCCCGATCCTGCCGCTTTTCACGTAAAATAACCCGTCAAAATATCAAGGAAAGAAAAGGCGCGTTTTTTGGAGGTTACATGCTGATAGGTTACGCCAGGGTATCAAGGGACAAGCAAGAAACGGCGCTGCAACTGGACGCCCTGGACAAGGCCGGGTGTCAGCGCGTTTACGTTGAGAAGCTATCAGGGGCCAGCACAGAACGCCCAGAGCTTGAACGGTGCCTAGATACCTTGAGGGAAGGGGATACGTTGATTGTGTGGCACTTAGACCGACTGGGAAGGAGCATCAAAGACCTGATCGAGATAGTCAGCTCGTTGAAGCGCCAGGGGATCGGGTTCCGCTCCCTAACCCAATCAGACATAGACACCACAACGGCGAACGGGGCTCTAGTGTTCCATGTGTTTGCGGCCTTGGCTGAATACGAACGCGCACGACTGCAAGAGCGCACACGGGCCGGGTTGGAGGCAGCAAGGGCAAGAGGGCGACGCGGTGGGCGACCCTTGGCCATGTCAGATGAAGACGCCAGGAAGGCAAGGGCCATGCTGTCGGATGTAGAGATAACGAAAGCTGAAGTTGCAAAACACTTTGGTGTGTCTAGGCCGACTTTAAACGCAGCATTGGCGAGATTGTCGCCATCTGATACCTAGCTGAAAGCCGCATCATAGCTCACTTCTCGCACTGCCATTTAACATAAAAAAGCATTATGCGCTGACAGATTGGCATGGTGGCTTGCAATTGTGGAAGACAGTTCTTTATTCTGTTTACCATACTTTCAGTATGGCGACAGTCGTTATGGAGTAGCGTTAATACTACTCAAATAGTATGGCTTGCATTGTAGGTTCTCGTAGTAGTCCAATGTGCTACATTCACAATTTCTGATGCTGTGCAACGGTCGGTTTCACGTCTAGGAATTGGGGGCATACAGTTACCATTACCATTTAAAGAAATGGCTGTGAATTGCTCTGATTTTTCGGGTGGGCAGCCCTGCCGGGATAGAAAAACCTCAGTATAGTCAGTGCAACTACATACAATCCGCATCCAACTATCCACACCCAACCATTCCAAGATTCGTGGGTTGCACTATACAAAAATGCAAAAATAAGTGGACCGATTACACCCGTGAGGTGTGTCAAACTGGTCAGCAACCCTTGCAATTGTCCTTGTGCTACCTGACCGACACGAACAGATATAATTCCCTGCAAAGCGGGAAGAGTTATGCCACCACAAGCGAGTAACAGCACAACTGGCCAAACCATCCAGCTTTGCGTAATGACTGCCAATAAAAGTAGGCCACAGCCATCAGCCAAGATGCCAACCACGATAGCTTTCTGATCTCCCAAATGTTTAGCGATAAAACCAGCAGCAAGTCCTTGAAACAGTGCGTGTGTAAGCCCAAACACAGCCAATGAAACACCGACCATTACGCCATCCCATACGAAGCGCTCTTCTCCGAATAAAACCCATAATGTTGCAGGGATTTGGCCAATCAATTGAATGATGAAAAAGACAACTAGCAATCCCGATAATGGGGAGATCATCTCGCGTATGGAGGATGTGGTTTCATTGATTGTTTCATTCTTTATCTCGTCACTAACCTGATTAGCATTATGGGTCTCATGTAAAATGAATAGGGAGACCAGAAATGCCAGCCCGTTAATAGCAGCAGCGAACATAAACGGTGCCTGTACCGAAAGTTGACCTGCAAAACCACCAATGACTGGTCCAGCAATCATACCGCCACCAAAACAGGCACCCATCATACCAAACCAATGTGTCCTGGATTCCTCAGGTGTGACATCGGCAATTGTTGAGGCTGCAACAGCTCCAGTCGCACCGGTAATACCAGCAATTAAGCGTCCCAGATACAACACCCACACTACGCTGGCTGTTGCCATTAATGCGTAGTCCAGTGTTGCACCTAAAAGTGAAAGTAATAATACAGGGCGACGACCTATGCGATCTGACCAGCGGCCGAGAAGAGGGGCAAAAATCACTTGCATCATTGCATACAGCGCCAATAAAACACCGTAGTTCTCCGCAACATTAGCCTTTCCAACAAACTCCCGTAATAACGCCGGTAAGACAGGCATAATTATGCCAATCCCCATGGCATCTAAAAAAATGATGACCAGTGCCATCATCACAGTGCGGTTCATAGTTAACGCTCTCTATCGGTGATAAGGTTTGAAAAGTAACTCTATCAGTGATAGATTGTCAACAGCGAAAGGAGATAGTGATGGCACGACTAAGCTTGGACGACGTAATTTCAATGGCGCTCACCCTGCTGGACAGAGAGGGGCTAGAGGGCCTGACTACGCGTAAGCTGGCGCAGTCCCTCAAAATTGAGCAACCGACTCTGTATTGGCACGTGCGCAACAAGCAGACCCTTATGAACATGCTTTCAGAGGCAATACTGGTGAAGCATCACACCCGTTCAGTACCGTTACCGACTGAGAGTTGGCAGCAGTTTCTCCAGGAAAATGCTCTGAGTTTCCGTAAAGCATTATTGGTCCATCGTGATGGAGCCCGATTGCATATAGGGACCTCTCCTACGCCCCCCCAGTTTGAACAAGCAGAGGCGCAACTACGCTGTCTATGCGATGCAGGGTTTTCGGTCGAGGAGGCTCTTTTCATTCTGCAATCTATCAGCCATTTTACGCTGGGTGCAGTATTGGAAGAGCAAGCCACAAACCCGACAGAATACAATACAGTGATGGACGCTGTGCCACCATTATTACAGGAGGCATTTAATGTTCAGACGAGAACCACTGCTGAAACGGCCTTCCATTTCGGGCTGAAATCATTAATAGTTGGATTCTCTGCACAATTAGATGAAAAATATATGTCCATCCAGGGTAATAATAAATGATGCTGTCTATGGGGCAGTACTAACGGTAGTAATTTTAAATCTATCGCCAGTGATTTTTATTTTTCACGCGACAAATATTCTTGAAAATGTGTATGTGCATAGCCTTTGATAAATTAGGGAGATCCGAACAAGAGGGGGATTTCTTTGCGGGTCTGGCGGTGTTTGCCATTGAACTCGTAGTCAGCGAAGGTCAGTTGATGGCTCACGTTGGTTCTCATCCATGGTACTAAGAAAATCTGATGATCTCGTGTCAAGGATTTGTTCGCACCCTCCCCATCACGTCAAATAGAGCCTGTTTTCCAACTTAAATGTCCTGTTTGCTCACGGAGCAGATGTAGTATTACTTTTGAGTTTCCAACTTAAATGTCACATTTGGTATCGTTAACTCATTGAATACTTTGATCTGCCAGTTTCCAACTTAAATGGTTGTGATCACCGTAAAAACACAGCAAACAAGGGTAAGGAAAAAGCCGAGCAAGCAGCCACCATAACAAATGGCATTGCTCAAACCCCTATTTTCAATAATCAAGAGATTGAAAAAGGCTTTTCGGATTTTAATGACCTTGGCCAGTCAAGAGGGCTTGAGGTTGTACGGGAACAAGTTGAAGCAACTCTTAATAAGGTGGCGACCGTGGATAAAGTAGAAGAAAACACCGGGCCGGTAATTACGGATAAATTCGAGCGTGAAATTGATACCGCCCTGTCTAATTCAGAAGACAATCAAAAACTCGGTATTCTGCGTGATGACCAAGGACGTTTTTGGGACGGGCAAGAATTTGGCGACCTGGAAGACGCCAAGCGTTATGAACCAGTGGAAGCCCTGAAAGTGGCTGTCCATGTTTCCCGTCAATACGAATCAGAGTTAGAGGGAAGCCATATTTATATTCGCGCCGTTGAACAAGACGAGCCAAGCGATAGCGACGGGGTTCACGTTGTAAACACTGACCAGGCTATGAACTGGCCACACCTTGAAGCCGCTTATAAGAGAGGGTTCGGCTTGAATCTGGATCGTGATGAAGCCCTGGCCATAACGGGGTTCTAGGGATTTTCCCCTCTAAAAAGACATAATCCTCTGTAGACCACACCAATAAATGGCTGCGGAGGTGGTTTACTTTCAGCTTGGAGCCTAATCATCCACTATCGGCCTTGTTATTTCGCCAATATTGGGCAATTTCCCAGTATTAGTGAAGTTATACGTTCCGCTTAAGTTGATATTTTGCCACGCAACGGGCGAAACAGCACGAGTGATACCCGCTTTCTCTTCATCTCCTCTCGCTTCAAAGTGTCCCAGCAGATGACTCAGTATCGCGGAGTTGAAGTAGATGATCGCGTTGGCAAGCAATCTTGCACATTCATTCCAGATAGCGATTTCACTCTCGTTTTTGCCTCGGAACTGATCGCCATTCACCGACGCAATAGCCCGTCTCAGGAAGTGCCACGCTTCTCCCCGGTTAAGGGCACGCTGAACGTACTGCCGCAAACTGGCATTGTCTATGTAATCCAGTAAATATTGCGCTTTGACCAGTCGATTATACTCCGTCAGCGCCTGTAATGTCGGGTGCCCCGAAGGATAACCAGACAACTTTCTTACCAGCATTGCCTGTGTCGTTCGCTTTGTCTGAAGTGACAGAACAATGCGCCTAATATCCTGCCATCCCGTTTCGATGACATTCGTCCTGATGGGCTTTTTCAGGGCAAGGTTGGTGCCGCCGTGTTCATTTTCAGTTACGGCAAACAGATCATTGATGACACTACTGAACTGCGCGTATCGCGGTGCAAAACTGTAACCGCATAGATCCAGTAAGGCG
>NZ_JAWOWF010000076.1:0-11932 GCF_033340295.1 Vibrio sp. 1401 | reverse complement strand
TTAAATGTACAAATTAGTGGAAACATCACTTCACGTCACCCCTTATGCCATAAAGGATTTTCATGATCTTGCCCTGTGCTAATGGTGCATCCGGTGGTCGTACGTTAGGCCCAGAGATAAAGTGTGAGTTGCCAAACGGTAATGTACATATGTTGCCACCGTTATATTGCAAAATATACGACGGCCGAGAAGTTAAATAGAAAAGGAGCCTAGCGGCTCCTTTTATTATCTAATTAAGTATTAGTGGAAGCTGTAAGGGATAAGAACTTGTAGACGTAAGTCTGTTTCATCCGCATCGCCAGCACCTGCGTACTCATCACGTTCTAGGATTGTACCGTGTAAACGAATGGTAGAACCTTTAAGCGCGCCACTTTGTAGTGAGTAAGATACTGTTGCGTTAACTGCGTATTCGCTTTCGTAATCCCAGTCACCTGATGCTCCGCTTGCTGCAGAGTCAGCGCCAGTACCGTAACCAAAGCCTAGGTAGTAGTTCCAGCCGTTACCTTGGTTGTAAGATAGACGGTTGTACCATGCTAGCTCACCCGCTTTGTTCCAGTCAGACAGCGCGTCCCACCACTGAGACCAAGTACCATTGTTCATACCATATGTATGAATAGTACGAGGAACGAAGTCCGCACGGTTATCTGTGTCTGTGTAGCGCAACTCAGACATCCAAGCTAGCTTGCCGAAAGATTGATTCAAAGATAGACCAGTGTGGAAACCTAGACCATCGTATTTCACATCATCGTCAACACCGTAGAAATCAAATGCTAGAGTTGTACGGTCACTAACAGTGTACTTCAAGTAAGCCTTGTAAGAAGTGTTGTCAGTTTCGTTGTGGTAGCTAGTTACTTGACCTGCACCCCAGTCAACACCATTTGCATATTGAACGCCAGTAGCTTGACCCAAACCAAGTTGCATAAACAAGCTGTCAGTTAGGTTACCGTTTAGGCCTAGAGAGTGTAGGTAGCTCCATGAAGTGTCAGACCAAAGCGCTGGTGCGTAATCATCTTCGTGAAGCAGCCAAGGTGCTGTAAATTGGTCTGCGCCAAAGTAGCTTAGGTTGAAATCACCAAGTTTAGCGTTTAGTTCGAAACCACGGTAAGTACCAGGTACAAAGCTCCAAACGTTACCGATTGTACCGTTACCACCAGCCTGTAACATACCGAAACGAGCATTAAAGTTTTCGTTTGCTTTGAATTTCAGCGCTGCTTTGTAAACTTTAAGCTGCTGACCATCACCTGCACCCCAGTCTAGGTTGTTACAAGTTGAGATTTCGTTACATAGGTAGCCTTCGTTTGAATTGTAAAGACTATCGTTGTAAAGATCGCCAGAGTAGTAAGCCGCAACATCTGCGCCCACCCAACCATCGTGGTAGCCAGAAGTGAAGTCTAAAATTGCGTTGTAAGAAGAGTAGTTTAGACGACTCCAACGGTCACCATTTTCACCGCCGGGCTTACCTGTTGTACGAGTTCGTGAACGAGTATCAACTATGAATAATGCATTCAGACTTGAGTCTTGCATAAATTCGTTCACTTTCTCTACGTACTCGCCACCTGCTGCACTTTCAGTAGACGCTGTAGCTGGAGCGACAGCAACAACACCAAACATTGCTGCGGTTAACGCTGAAACCTTAAAAAATTTGTCCATGGAAAAACTCCTAAAAATGGATATAGCTGTATTTTTCTATCTCACCTTTAGTTGGCCGCCGAAGGAGAGAAGTAAATTCCTGATCAAACCTCATTATTTCTAATTTGGCTTTTTTTAGTTCCTGCATACACACCGTGTATCCACGTGATTAAGACTAACTTCGCAGCTAAAAACATCCAAATGGAACTTATTTTTTTTCTAAAAAAATATGAGCCACTCCAAAGTTCCATATAACTTATTGATCCAGATCTTATTTTTAACATCATCAACACAACACAATAAATTATTATTTAAAATCAAACACTTAAATTGAACTCAAAAGTATCAACTTGAAGTCACTCGCAGACTAAAAAAGCCCCAAAAACCAATAACCCAAGGTTCGATCTTGATCACTGAAAAGAACAAAGGCATCAATTACTCAATAAAAAAACACTTAATTATGAACAATAAAAAGCCCCGCATGCTTACCATACGGGGCTTTTAGTTATTTTTTAGCTTTTTTGAGAAGACTTAATTCATCAGTTCGAGTAAGTCTTGTTCTGTTTTAATTTCGATACCCAGTTCTTGTGCCTTTGCGAGCTTCGAACCTGCATTTTCACCAGCAAACAAAATATCGGTTTTCTTAGAAACACTACCAGTCACTTTAGCCCCCAGTGCTTGGAGGGCTTCTTTGGCTTCTGTACGCCCCAGTTGAGAAAGTGTTCCCGTTAATACTACTGTTTTACCTTCTAATGGTAATTCCCCCACCTGCTCAGTAGTATTAATCTCTGGCCAATGAATTCCTTGTTCAAGCAAATCTTTAACCACCGCTTGGTTCTGTTCTTCACTAAAGAAAGTCGTAATATGTTGAGCAACCACAGCACCGATGTCTTGCACTTCAATCAACTGCTCTTCGGTAGCATTTTGGATCGCTCCCAACGTTTTAAAGTGCATTGCTAAGTTTGCTGCGGTTGCCTCGCCAACTTCACGGATCCCCAGTGAATACAAAAACCGAGGTAAAGTTGTTTCTTTGGATTTTTCTAACGCATTCACAATATTCTGCGCAGACTTTGGCCCCATGCGATCTAGTACGGTTAAAATCCCCGCTGATAACTTAAATAAGTCAGCAGGAGTTTTCACCATCTCACGATCAACAAGCTGCTCGATCACTTTATCGCCTAAACCGTCAACGTCTAACGCTTTACGAGAAACAAAGTGTTTTAGCGCTTGTTTGCGTTGGGCTTGGCAAACTAAGCCCCCCATACAACGTGTTACCGCTTCTCCTTCGATCCGCTCAACATGCGAACCACAAACAGGACACTGAGTTGGGAAAACAATATCTCGAGCTGTTTCTGGTCGACGCTCTTTGATGACAGATACGACTTGCGGAATAACATCGCCAGCACGGCGGATCACAACGTGATCACCAATCTTGACCTGCAGACGTTCTATCTCATCTGCGTTATGAAGCGTCGCATTACTTACCGTTACCCCGCCAACAAATACAGGCTCTAGTTTAGCAACAGGTGTAATCGCACCAGTGCGACCGACTTGGAACTCCACTTCATTCAGTGTCGTCATTTCTTCCTGTGCTGGGAACTTGTAGGCAATCGCCCAACGTGGAGCGCGAGCAACAAACCCCAGACGCTCTTGCACGGCAATATCGTCAATTTTAATAACGACACCATCGATCTCATAAGGGAGGGCATCACGACGCTGCAATATATCTTGGTAGTAAGCTTTTACATCCGCCAAGCTTTCAACTCGCTTAGTTTCCGGACACATTGGCAGTCCCCAAGATTTGATTTGCAAAAAGCGTTCGTAATGACTTGCTGCCAATTCTGCGCCTTGCACCACGCCTACACTGTATGCATAGAAGCTAAGCGGACGAGAAGCCGTAATACGTGAATCCAATTGTCGTAAGCTACCTGCCGCAGCGTTACGTGGATTAACAAAGATTTTCTCGCCTTTCTTCCTTGCTAATTCATTGAGCTTTTCAAACCCAACTTTCGGCATAAAGACTTCACCACGAACTTCAAGACGATTTGGCCAGTCATTACCTCTGAGTTTTAAAGGAATGGCTTTAATCGTACGCACATTCTCTGTGATGTTTTCACCCGTAGTACCATCGCCTCGAGTGGCCGCCTGAACTAAAACGCCATTCTCATATAACAAACTTACGGCGAGTCCATCCAATTTAGGCTCACAACAGTATTCTTTCACACTCTGGCTGCCCACGCGCTCTTGTGCGCGCTTGTGGAAACTATCGAGTTCACTATCATCAAACGCGTTATCAAGCGAAAGCATCGGTACTTCATGTGTCACTTGGCTAAACGCAGAGAGAGGTTGCCCACCGACACGTTGGCTTGGCGAGTCTACGGTTATTAAGTCAGGGTTCTCAGCTTCAATATCCAGTAACTCTCGCATTAAACGGTCGTACTCGGCATCAGGGATCTCTGGGTTATCTTCCACGTAGTAACGCACAGCGTGGTAATGCAACGACTCTTTTAGTTCTTCTAGTCGCTGAAGTACTGATTCAGACATAGTAAAGCCCCGTGTATTTTCAATCGGTGAGGTTGGGAAATCCAAGAAAAAGGGCTCCATCCGGAGCCCTATTATTATTTGCAGTTAAGATTATGCGTTAGCGGCATTAAACTCAACTATTTGACGTCGATAAGATGCTAAACGATCTGGCGTCATTAAGTTGCGCTGGTCATCAAGTACGTTACCACCTAAATCATCAGCAATTTGCTGCGCAGTTCGGAGCATTAAGTTGAAGTTCTGTTCAGCCTCGCCATAACAAGGCAATGTCATGAAGAATGAAATACCCTTCGTTGTAAACTCAGCAGGATCAGCATGTTCAAACGTACCAGGGTGCATCATATTAGCGACGCTAAACAGCACTTTGCCGTTACCGGACAAGTCGACATGACGGTGGAAAATATCCATCTCGCCATAAATTAGACCGTTTTGTTGCATACTTTCAAATAAAGCAGTACCAACAAATGGCTCTTCACCCGCACAGTGCACATTCAATACAATCACTTGCATTTCAGGTTCTAGCTTTGGCTCTTCCTTAGGCTCTGCAACGACAGGCTCACTAACCGTTTCGACTTGCTGTTCTTTCTCCGTAATATCAAACGCGGCGGGAATAGCGTCTTCTTCCACAGCGGGCTGGAATGGCTCTTCAGCTACTGTTGCTTGAACAACAGGCTCAACGTCCTCTTCTTTATCTTTTTCTGCACCAAATGAAGGGATGTCATCCGGCTCCTGCTGCGTCTGTTTGACTTCAGATGGGCCACCGAATAACGGGTCAGATTCAAACTTGTTGTCGAAAGAATTCGCCATCCCAAAATCTGGTTCTTTGCGATCTTTGCGAATGATCTCAAAGTCATCTTCAGGAGCGGGAGCGAAGTCTCGTTCTTTCTCAACAAGATCATTTTTGTCTTCTTGGTTAACATCCAGCTTACCAAGTGGCTTGTTACCAAACTTTGCTTTGCCTTCTTTTTTACTGCTCCATAAACCATGAAACAGTAATGCCGCGATGGCTAATGCGCCAACAACAATGAGTACGAATCGCAATTCCTGCATTATTTACTCTCAATATACTTGTTTTTACTACTCGCAGTTCCTTGAGCAGCAACCCAAGTGCAATAAATCTGAATGATACGTTTACTTTACCAAAACTATATGTAGATTTAGAACAACTTAATGCAAGAAGTTCCGTTTTTTGTTGTGATTCTTGCCACGATTCCACTTAACAAGACGTCATTTGTCAGGGCATTGAAAGAAAAGTCCTCACAGGTACAATGAGTTTTCATTTACACGAAGCCAAAATAGACATGAAGCAAAACAATCAGCAGAGAACCGGGTTCGGTTATTTTCTATACGGGATACAATTGGCACTTGCCCCTAAAATCAGGCGCTTTGTCATCTTACCTCTACTTGCAAATATCTTGCTTGTAGGTGGTGCCATCTTCTATCTATTTTCAAACCTTAATATATGGATAGAAGGCTGGATTGGGCAGCTGCCTGAGTTTTTATCCTGGTTAACTTACATTCTTTGGCCTTTACTCGCTCTGACGATACTCGCTACCTTCTCCTATTTTTTCAGCACGCTCGCGAACTTTATCGCCGCGCCATTCAATGGCCTCTTGGCTGAAAAAGTGGAAGAGTACTTAACGGGACAAAAAGTAAATGATGATGGTTTCACTGCCGTCCTGAAAGATGTTCCTCGCGTTTTAGCTCGTGAGTGGAGAAAGCTCCTTTACATTTTACCTAAAGCAATAGGCCTATTCCTGTTATTGCTCATCCCTGCCCTTGGACAAACAGTAGGCCCATTTTTATGGTTTATCTTTACCGCCTGGATGCTCGCGATTCAATATTGTGACTACCCGTTTGATAACCACAAAATCCCATTTAACGACATGCGTTACAAATTGAAACAAAAGCAAGGTAAGGCCTATGGCTTTGGGGTATTGGTGTCTGTATTTACGACGATCCCAATTTTGAACCTCATTGTCATGCCTGTAGCAATATGTGGTGCAACCGCTATGTGGGTCGCGGAGTTTAAGCACCAACGATAGTCGATTAGAGATTAAGGAAAGGGATCAGCGTCAGCTTTTCCCTTTTCTTTTATCAAGTTCTGGGCCAACCTAATAAGATATAACTTTTTAATCCTTTTCCCTTTTTTTCATACCGCATATTCTTCTATCCATATTCACACAACGTGTAATGAAGGAACATCACTATGAGCAAAATCTACGAAGATAACTCTCTTACTATTGGTAATACACCTCTCGTTCGTCTAAACAAAGTAAGTAAAGGCAAAGTTCTCGCGAAAATTGAAGCGCGTAACCCTAGCTTCAGTGTTAAGTGCCGTATCGGTGCAAACATGATTTGGGAAGCAGAGAAAGCGGGGCTTCTTAAGCCAGGTGTAGAGCTTGTAGAACCTACCAGTGGTAACACAGGTGTTGCTCTAGCATTCGTAGCGGCTGCTCGCGGTTACAAGCTAACATTGACCATGCCTGAATCAATGAGCCTAGAACGCCGTAAGCTACTAAAAGCACTAGGCGCGAACCTTGAGCTGACTGAAGCGGCGAAAGGCATGAAAGGGGCGATTGCTAAAGCAGAAGAAATCGTAGCAAGCAACCCTGAGAAGTACCTACTTCTTCAACAATTTGACAACCCAGCGAACCCAGAAATCCACGAAAAGACTACGGGCCCTGAGATTTGGGAAGCGACAGACGGTGAAATCGACGTATTCGTTGCTGGTGTTGGTACGGGCGGTACTATTACAGGTACTAGCCGTTACATCAAAGGTGAAAAAGGCAAAGCCATCACTTCTGTTGCAGTTGAGCCAGCAGAGTCTCCGGTTATTGCACAAGCACTTGCTGGCGAAGAAATCCAACCTGCCCCACACAAAATTCAAGGTATCGGTGCTGGTTTCATCCCTGGTAACCTCGATTTAGACATTATTGACCGTGTTGAGCAAGTTACCTCAGAAGAAGCGATTGAGATGGCTCGTCGCCTAATGGAAGAGGAAGGTATCCTAGCTGGTATCTCATCTGGCGCAGCGGTTGTTGCAGCGAACCGACTTGCGGAACTACCTGAATTTGAAGGAAAAACAATTGTAACTGTCTTGCCAAGTTCCGGTGAGCGTTACCTAAGTACAGCACTCTTTGCAGGTATCTTTACCGAAAAAGAGAACCAACAATAATATGTGTTCAAATCAATTTTTAGTTTAAAAAAGCCCCGTTTAGGGGCTTTTTTGTTGATCCCTGCCCTACCTTTGGTAATATCAGGGTGTTTTATTTCTAGCTTCAAAATAAAGAAGCAGAACACAAAAAGGTTTCAAAGTGATTACGCACGCAAACAGTTGCGTAGTTACCAAACTTTTGACTAGTATCAGAACTGACGCGCTTTGAACTCTTCCCGTGCTAGCGCACAAGATGTAAAGCAGTTAAGCTAAAATCTGGTCACAAACTAACAAAAAAATACATTTATTGGGGTATATCACATGTACGAGAAGCAAGTAGAAATCACAGCAGAAAACGGCCTTCACACTCGTCCAGCTGCACAGTTTGTTAAAGAAGCAAAAGCATTCGACGCAGACATCACTGTGACTTCTAACGGTAAAAGCGCTAGCGCTAAGAGCCTGTTCAAACTACAAACACTAGGCCTAGTAAAAGGTACTCAAGTTACTATTTCTGCTGAAGGCCCACAAGCTCAGCAAGCAGTTGACCACCTAGTTGCTCTAATGGACCAACTACACTAATCCGGTCTCCTACTCCAGAAGCCATTTTGTGAAAGCAAAATGGCTTCGTTGGAAATAGGCTCAAAACTAAGCTAAAACTATTCGTTAGCGCACCCATTATTCTCCCGTTTTATAAAGTTGACCAAACTTAAGGTAAGGCTATGATTTCAGGCATCCTAGCATCTCCTGGTATTGCAATCGGTAAAGCACTACTACTTCAAGAAGATGAAATTGTCCTAAACACAAACACTATTTCTGACGATCAAGTAGAAGCTGAAGTTCAGCGTTTCTTTGACGCTCGTAACAAATCTGCAGCTCAGCTAGAAACTATCAAGCAAAAAGCGCTTGAAACGTTTGGCGAAGAAAAAGAAGCGATCTTTGAAGGTCACATCATGCTTCTTGAAGACGAAGAGCTAGAAGAGGAAATCCTAGCACTTATCAAAAACGACAAGATGACTGCTGATCACGCTATCCACTCAGTGATCGAAGAGCAAGCATGTGCTCTTGAGTCTCTAGACGACGAATACTTAAAAGAGCGTGCAACTGACATCCGCGATATCGGTTCTCGTTTTGTTAAGAACGCACTAGGCATCAACATTGTTTCGCTTAGCGATATCAACGAAGAAGTAATTCTTGTTGCTTACGACCTAACGCCATCTGAAACTGCACAAATTAACCTAGACTACGTGCTTGGTTTTGCTTGTGACATCGGCGGTCGTACATCTCACACTTCAATCATGGCTCGCTCACTTGAGCTTCCAGCTATCGTTGGTACTAACGACATCACGAAGAAAGTTAAGAATGGCGACATGCTGATTCTTGACGCAATGAACAACAAGATTGTTGTTAACCCATCAGAAGCTGAGCTAGAAGAAGCGAAAGCGGTTAAAGCAGCATTCCTAGCTGAAAAAGAAGAGCTAGCGAAACTGAAAGACCTACACGCAGAAACGACTGACGGTCACCGTGTAGAAGTTTGCGGTAACATCGGTACAGTGAAAGACTGTGACGGTATCCTTCGTAACGGCGGTGAAGGTGTTGGTCTGTACCGTACTGAATTCCTATTTATGGATCGTACTGCGCTGCCAACTGAAGAAGAACAGTACCAAGCGTACAAAGAAGTTGCGGAAGCAATGGACGGTCAAGCGGTGATCATCCGTACTATGGATATCGGCGGCGATAAAGATCTCCCATACATGGATCTTCCAAAAGAGATGAACCCATTCCTAGGCTGGCGCGCTGTACGTATCAGTCTAGATCGTCGTGAAATCCTTCGTGATCAGCTACGTGGCATTCTACGTGCTTCTGCACACGGCAAACTGCGTATCATGTTCCCAATGATCATCTCTGTCGAAGAAATCCGTGAGCTTAAGAAAGCGATCGAAGAGTACAAAGAAGAGCTACGCGCTGAAGGCCACGCGTTCGACGAAAACATCGAAATCGGTGTTATGGTTGAAACTCCTGCTGCTGCTGCGATCGCACACCACTTAGCGAAGGAAGTGTCTTTCTTCTCTATCGGTACAAACGACCTAACTCAGTACACGCTAGCGGTTGACCGTGGTAACGAGATGATTTCTCACCTATACAACCCACTATCACCAGCTGTACTTACAGTGATCAAGCAAGTTATCGACGCTTCTCACGCAGAAGGTAAATGGACTGGTATGTGTGGTGAACTTGCAGGTGACGAGCGTGCAACACTTCTACTTCTAGGTATGGGTCTGGACGAGTTCTCAATGAGCGGTATCTCTATCCCTAAAGTGAAGAAAGTAGTTCGTAACTCTAACTTCGCAGAAGTGAAAGCAATGGCTGAAGAAGCCCTTTCTCTACCGACAGCAGAAGAAATCGAAGCCGTGGTAGAAAAGTTTATTGCTGAGAAAGCTCAGTAATCGGTAGTACCAAGTAATTCAATACTTAATGGCCATTAGACGGCGAAAAAAGTCGTCTAATGAGCTATATTGGTATACTATAATTCGACAGAATAAAACCAAACCTTAGGAGCATGACACAATGGGTCTGTTTGACAAACTTAAGAAGCTTGTATCTGATGACAGCGCTGACGCTGGTGCTATCGAAATCATCGCGCCACTTTCTGGTGAGATTGTAAACATCGAAGACGTGCCAGATGTTGTTTTCGCTGAGAAAATCGTTGGTGACGGTATTGCTATCAAGCCAGCAGGCAACAAAATGGTAGCTCCTGTAAACGGTACTATCGGTAAGATCTTCGAAACTAACCATGCGTTCTCTATCGAGTCTGACGACGGTGTTGAGCTTTTCGTTCACTTCGGTATCGACACAGTTGAACTAAAAGGCGAAGGCTTCACGCGTATCGCTGAAGAAGGTCAAACTGTTAAAGCTGGCGACACTGTAATTGAATTCGATCTAGCTCTTCTAGAAGAGAAAGCGAAGTCAACGCTAACTCCAGTTGTTATCTCTAACATGGACGAAATCAAAGAGCTAAACAAGCTTTCTGGTTCTGTAACTGTTGGTGAAACTCCAGTTCTACGTGTAACTAAGTAATTTTTACTTAATCGAACACGAAAAAAACGCTGCCAATGGCAGCGTTTTTTATTATCTGACTTTTTTCTGAGCGATGTGCATCGCTGAAACACGTTCAACTGAGCAAGCCTAGTGCTGAGCTCGGCCTTTGCTTCGCTTGAGCGAGTAATGCAGTTGTCGCATCTTGGAGCACTTGAGAACGCACCATTTCCGTAGATTCTCTTGCGAAGTCTGTATCTCTTATTCGACTCTTGGATTCTGTAACACTCCGATTCACAGTATTTAAGTTATCCATCGAGCCGTTTACACGGTTCTGAAAGCTGCCAATTTCACTCCGGTGCGAATCAACATACTTAATTGCTGCATCAATCACCCCAATTGAAAGCTGCGCCTTACCTGCCGTCGACATATCGATGTCATCCATTGTGACTAATTGACCAGCGCTCACATCAAGCTCATCCGCTAAACTCCCATCGAGAACCACACCCTCTGGCGCCTTCATCGTAGAAGCGAAGAATTGCAGTTCGTTGTTTTCCGTTACTGAAGCATTCACTATCGATTGTTGAGCATTGATGTAAGTGGCGACCTGTTCTATACGGTCACCCAATTTGAGTCCAATGGATTCCGTTTGGGTTTGCCCTTTACTGTCTTGGTATTCGACTTTTAGGGTTTGGTTATCTTTAGTGACTCGCCAATCTTTATCGACCGCATCACCAACATAATGCTGCCCTCCCATCTCTGGGATATGGCTACGCATGTTACGTAACGTCAAAGAGATTGAATTAGCGTTCGCGCCAATATGGAAACTTTGTGAACCGTAAGATCCATCAAACAGGTTTTTATCCGCAAATGTTGTCGTGATCGCGACACGATCAAGCTCATCTTGCAGCGCTACGACCTCATATTGAATACTTTGCCGATCACTTGAGTCATAACTGCCGTTTGCTGCTTGAAGCCCCAGAGAGCGTAAGCGTTGCAATATGTCACTGCTTTCGTGCAATGCTCCCTCCGCTGTTTGAGCAACAGAAAAAGCGTCGTGCGCATTTCTTAAGGCGACATCAAGCCCTCTCGTTTGTACATGGAGAGTATTCGATATCTGTAAACCTGCCGCATCATCGCTCGCCGAGTTGATTCGAAACCCCGAAGTTAGGTTGCGTTGTGACTCAACATTTTGCGCAGCTGCTTGACTCAGGTGTCTCTGCGCCACCATCGCAGAAACATTGGAATTTAAAGAGATCATCTAATCGATATGAATGCCTTATCGAACATACTGTCAGGACACATCTGAATCGTTATAGCCAATAAGCAAAAAGCCAGGGATGAGCCTGGCTTTGGTTTCTTGCTTTGTTAAATTGATTAACCTAGCAGACTTAGCGCTGAGTTAGGCGCTTGTTTCGCTTGCGCAAGGATTGAGCTTGACGCTTGCGATAGAATTTGTGATTTGGTCATTGCCGTCGTTTCTTTCGCGAAATCTGTATCTTTGATACGGCTCTTCGACGCATTCACGTTCTCGTTAATGTTGTCCAAGTTGCTGATTGCGTGGTTGAAACG
>NZ_JAWOWF010000075.1:0-13072 GCF_033340295.1 Vibrio sp. 1401 | reverse complement strand
GGGTCTATCGGATTGTTACATGTTGGTAGGATCATTCAACTGATCTGCCGATTAAAGTCTTAACTGATCGGCATTAGAGCATTTGCTCCTCTTTCGTGTAGCGTCATATTAGATGACTTGCAGTTGAGCATCACCTTGCTCAGACAAAAAACCGCCGGTTTGATGCTTCCACAACTGAGCGTAAACACCACCCAATTGCAGCAGCTCGTAATGCGAGCCTTGCTCAATGATTTTGCCGTCATCCATTACAATCAAACGATCCATCGCGGCAATCGTTGATAAACGGTGAGCAATCGCAATCACTGTTTTTCCTTCCATCAGAACTTCAAGGTTTTCTTGAATTGCCGATTCTACTTCTGAATCAAGTGCAGACGTTGCTTCATCCATGATCAAAATTGGCGCGTTTTTCAGCAGAACGCGAGCAATCGCCACACGTTGACGCTGACCACCAGACAGCTTCACACCGCGTTCACCCACTTCAACGTCATAACCAACGTTACCTTGCTCGTCTCGTAGAGATTGAATGAAATCATGAGCATGTGCTTTCTCAGCAGCTGCGATAACGGCATCCATTGAAGCATCTGGATCACCGTAAAGAATGTTCTCTTTAATTGAGCGATGTAGCAAAGAGGTGTCTTGCGTGATCATACCGATGTGTTGGCGAAGCGACTCTTGTTCAACTTGAGAAATGTCCTGTCCATCAATACAAATCTTACCGCTATTTACGTCGTAAAAGCGCAGCAACAAGTTGACCAACGTGGATTTACCTGCCCCAGAGCGACCGACAATGCCGACTTTTTCGCCCGGTTTGATAGTCAGATTCAAGTTCTCAAATACTGCCTTCTCATCACTGTAGTTAAAACCTACGTGATCAAAGCAGATCTCACCTTGAGAGATTTGCAAAGGCTTAGCATTTGGTACGTCTTTCACTTCAACATCGTTTGAAATCGTATTAATACCGTCTACTACTGTACCGATGTTTTCAAACAGTGCGCTAACTTCCCACATGATCCACTTCGACATACCTTGTACGCGCAACGCAATACTGATGGCAATCGCAATAGCACCAATTGTTACAGCGTGATCTAGCCATAGATAAACCGAAATGGCACTAATAGACATCAGCAGCAAATAGTTGATGGCATCCACACTAAACAGTAAACAAGTCACCATGCGCATTTGGCGGTAAACCGTCACCAAAAATTGCTTCATGCTGCTTTCTGCGTATTCCAACTCTCGTTGCGAGTGCGCGAATAGCTTTACGGTAGATATGTTGGTGTAAGAATCGACAATGCGCCCAGTCATTACAGAACGAGCATCCGCTTGCTCCGTCGCTACTTGTTTCATTTTAGGGATAAAGTAGAACTGGATAACCGCGTACATTCCTATCCAAATCACAATAGGCAACATTAGCAAACCATCAGCTTCGCCCATCATCCAGAGCATCGAAAGAAAATAAACGCTGATATAAACCAGTACATCCACCAGCTTCATGACCGTTTCTCGTACCGCTAACGCACTTTGCATCACTTTGGTCGCAACTCGGCCTGCAAAGTCACGCTGGAAAAATCCAACCGCTTGTTTTAGCAAGTAACGGTGAATCAACCAACGGATAGACATCGGGTAGTTACCCAATAACGTTTGGTGCATCACCATTGAGTGGACAAAACCGAGAGCTGGCATCACAACCGCCACTAAGAACAGCATCATTAGCATGCGATCACCCTGGTCTTGCCAGAATGTTGCGCGATCTTGATTAGAGAGAATATCGACGAGCTCGCCCATATAACGCAACAGCGTCACCTCAGTAATGGCAATAAGCGCACTGAACACAGCCATAACGAGTAAAGGGGCTTCAAAGCCACGAGTGTAAAAACGACAAAAGCCAAATAGCGTCTTCGGTGGCTTTTCGGTTTCCATCTGGGGAAAGGGTTGGGTCAGCTTTTCAAACCAATTGAACATAACAATGACTTTAGGTACCGCGAATGAATTTGCGAACGTTTTACTATCTTTTGATACAAAAGTCAGTAAAATACCGAAACAAAAGCTCAAATGATAATAATTACAATTAAGCTTAGCGTTAATCATAATTATCGGGAATAGATTTATGCAAAAGAATAACTCACTGACCATCGCTATCCGCAACGCGTTGGTTTGTGCTTTAGCACCTACAGCAGTGGTTGCATTCACAGCACAAGCTCAAGAAGACGTCGTACAAGATGACGTGATTGCCATGGAGACCATAACGGTCACCGCGCAAGCACTTAAAGTAGAAACCCCGGCAGCAGAAACGCCGCGCAGCGTATCTATCATTTCTGAAGATGAACTTCGTGTTCGTGCACCGAAAAAGCTAGATGAAGCATTACGCTACACGTCTGGTGTAACCGCTCAGCCTTATGGCGCAGACAACGACACTGATTGGTTCAAAGTTCGTGGATTTGATGCAGCGACTTACCTAAACGGCAACCGCCTATTCCGCGATGGTTACTACACATGGTTGGTCGAACCTTACGGCCTAGAAAGTGTAGAAGTCGTTAAAGGTCCATCGGCTATTCTGTTTGGTGAATCGGCACCAGGCGGTATCGTGAATGCTGTTCAGAAAAAACCAACGTTTACGCCTCAAGGCGAAGTAAAAGTCGAAGTTGGCAACAATCAACACCAATCCGTAGGTTTTGACATTGCTAACGAAGCAAACGACGCAGGCACTGTGCGCTATCGTTTGGTTGGCTTGATGACAAGCCAAGATGGTGAACTGGACGGCACAAATAACGAGCGTTTCTACCTAGCGCCAAGTGTCGAGTTCGACATTTCTGACCGTACAATGCTGACCGTTTTGGCAACTTACCTTCATGATGACGGTGTACCAACTAACCCATTCTTCCCGGCAGCAGGTACTCTGATTGGTTCTAACTTTGGCAAAATCGATCCTTCGACTAACCTTGGTCAGCCAAACTACGATAAATACGAACGCACGCAGTTTTCTCTAGGTTACTTACTAGAGCACGACATCAATGACATGTGGTCACTCTCGCAAAACCTCAATTACGGTTCGAATGAGTTGTACTTGCGCAGCTCTTACGCGTTCTCAAACAACGATCCAGCGAAAGAAGAGTTAACGCAAGGCATCGTATTCCGTGACGGAAAAAACCAGAGCATCACGTTCGATAACAATGCTGTCGGCAACTGGATGACAGACAACGCAGAGCACACAGTGCTTATCGGTATGGATCTGCAATTCCACAAAACCGATGGCGACGAGCAAGACAACTATGCATTTGGCACTATCAACCCGTGGAACCCAGTTTACGGCAACTTCACCCCTCTTGATCCTGCCAACAACGTGAAACGTGAGATTGAGAAATCTCAAGCAAGTCTCTATTCACAATACCAATTGAAACTGCATGAACAGTGGATTGGTAACATAGGTGCTCGTTACGACTGGGTGAAAACAGAAAACTCTGGCAAAGGCGCTACCGTTGATCAAAGTGAATCTCGTGATGATGGTCAGCTCTCTCTAAGTGCGGGTGTGATGTACCTTGCAAACAATGGCCTGTCACCTTACGCAAACTACTCTCAGTCGTTTGAAGTGATCAGCACTATTGATGCGGCAACCAATGAACTTTACAAACCGCTGGAAGGCGAGCAAGTAGAAGTGGGTGTAAAGTATGAGCCAAGCTTTATGGATGGCTTTATCAACCTTGCATGGTTCGACATCACGCAAAAGAACGCGTTGGTCACTAACCCATCAACATGGATTGCGACACAAACAGGTGAAGTGACATCTCAAGGTATTGAGCTAGAAAGCACGGCGCAGCTAACCGACGATCTAAAACTGATGGCAAGCTACACCTACACTAAAGCGAAAACAGATGAGAGCTTTGGCCAAGGTAAAAAACAAGCCGCACTTATTCCTGAGCATCAAGCGTCTGCATGGGTAGACTACAGCGCCTACAGCCTGATTCCAGGCCTCAATATCGGTACTGGTGTGCGCTACGTAGGTGAGTCAAAAGATAACCCTAAGAGCTCGAACCTAACGGTTCCTTCTGTCACTCTTTGGGATGCGTCAGTCACTTACGACATCACTTCACAGTGGCAAGCACAGCTAAACGTGAACAACATCCTAGATAAAGAGTTTGTTTCAGGTTGCGATTACTGGTGTTACTACGGCCAGTCTCGCTCTGTTATGCTAAACGCAAACTACCGCTGGTAATTGTACTTCTACTCCCCTCTATTGAGGGGAGTTTTCTCCTAAGAGCCATCCATGTTTCAACTGTCTAATATTGAGATCGTGCGAGGTGGACGTCAGATCCTCGGCATCGAACAACTTAACATCCCAACAAATGAGCTAACGGTCGTTTTAGGCCATAACGGTTCAGGTAAGTCGACACTGGTGAACCTGCTTTCTGGTCAAATGCCACCAGATAAAGGCACGGTAACACTAAACGATACTTCCCTTTCATCACTCAAAACCAAAGAGTTGGCAAAACAGATCGCCTATTTGCCACAAAAGCTGCCCTCTTCGGCTGGTTTAACGGTAGAAGAGCTAGTGCGCTTAGGTCGCTTTCCGTGGCGTGGGGCACTTGGTCGTTGGAAAGCTGAAGACAAACAGATCATCACGCAGGCTATGGAACGAACAGGGGTTACACCTTTTGCTGAAGCTTTGGCGGATGACTTATCGGGCGGCGAGCGCCAACGTGCTTGGGTGTCTATGCTACTGGCTCAACAATCGCCAATTTTAATTCTCGATGAGCCAACCTCGGCGCTCGATGTTCACCATCAGTTTCAACTAATGGCGCTGCTGGCAGAACTGAATCGAACCGAGAATGTAGGCATTATCGTGATCCTGCACGATCTGAACTTAGCACTGCGCTACGCCACCCACATTGTTGCGCTCAAAAAAGGTAAGATTGCCTTTGAAGGCAACGCCGACATGTTGTTAGACGAGGCACGCCTTTCTAAACTATATGAGTCACCAATTAAGCTGATTGAACACCCAAGCCCGGCTAACACATTAGCGAGCCAAAAGGTGGCTGTTGTATGCGCATAATAGCTCGTTTACGTACTGTGGTTACACAATCTGCTTTTCTCCTCGCATTTTTTATGACCAATGCACATGCAGTCATCACCGTTACCGATGAATATGGCGAGCATAGTTTTGAGCAAGCGCCTCAACGCGTTGTAGCCTTAAACTGGGACATCTTAGAACAAGTTTTGGCGCTAAACGTAGAACCAATCGCAGCCCCAAATTTACCAGGCTACCGCCAATGGGTCGTCAATCCAACTGCACCAGAGTCAATTGAAGATATTGGAACCCGAGCAGAACCCAACTTAGAAAAAATAGCCAGTTTGAAACCAGATGTCATCCTTGCTGCGTCTCCACAGCAAGACTTGATTCCGTTACTCAAACAAATTGCTCCGGTAATCTATTTACCTAATTTTTCTGAAAATGAGGCCGCAGCTGAAACGGCCATTCGTCACTTTCGTACGCTCAGCAAGCTATTCAATAAAGAGGCACTTGCTGAACAGAAACTGGCAGAATTAGATGCTTCATTTGCGCAGATGCGCCAGCGAATTCGCCACTATTACTCTGCTCCACTCAGCGTTCTTGTGATGCGATTTTCAACCCCGAATACTGTATTACTTGCAACCGAAAACTCCACCACTGACTACGTGGTTAGAAAACTGGGATTACAGGCTCCAATTAAAGAGGACCCACGTGCGTGGGGAGTAAAGCAAGATCGAATCAATCGGCTTCAGAGCCTTCAAAACAGCTACGTTCTCTACGTACAACCTTTCCCAGAAGAACGAAAACTGAAAGAGTCGCCACTTTGGCAAGCGATGCCGTTTGTGAAAAAGCAGCGGGTAAATTCAGTCAGAGCAGTGTGGGCGTATGGCGGTGCCATGTCTTTGCAATACACCGCTGAAGCGATTACCGACAGTCTAATAGAGTTGGCACCAGAACAATGAGAACGAAACATTATATTGGTTATCTGGCGCTGATTACGTTACTTAGCGTCTTTAGCCTACAAATTGATACTAATTTATCACTTTTCGAACAATGGCAATTATTAACAAAACCAGAGGTAGCAACCGAGTTTCGTGACGTATTCTTTACGCAAGCGCAGCTTCCTAGGTTAAGTATGACCCTGCTTGTTGGTGCCATGCTTGGTCTCACCGGCAGCTTAATGCAGCAATTAACGCAGAATAACCTCACCTCGCCGTTGACTCTTGGCACCTCTTCTGGTGCTTGGCTTGCATTAGTCGTGGTAAACATTTGGTTCGTCGATTGGGTAGCCGATTACTCTGCATTAGCCGCAATGGTGGGGGCTTTAGTGGCGTTTGGCCTGATCGTATCAATTGCAGGCGTGCGTAATATGACAGGTTTGCCGTTGGTCGTTTCGGGGATGGTTATCAATATCTTGCTTGGTTCTATCGCCACAGCCATTATTATTTTAAACGCCCAGTTCGCACAGAATATTTTTATGTGGGGAGCCGGAGACCTTTCTCAATACAGCTGGGATTGGTTTGAGTGGTTATTGCCTCGCTGCGCTATCGCAATCGTAATTTTGATCGTCGCACCACGTATTCTGACCTTAATGAAACTAGGACAAGAAGGCGCAGCAGCCCGAGGCTTAGCGGTATTACCCGCGTTTGGTGCGTTAATGGTGATGGGTATTTGGCTAGTATCTGCCTCAATCACCGCAGTTGGCATTATCAGCTTCATCGGATTACTGACACCCAATATTGCCAGAGCGATGGGGGCAAGAACACCGCGCGACGAATTGATCAGCAGCATGCTTTTGGGCGCAATGCTACTAATCATCACAGACTCTGCCGCTATCTCGCTGAGCTTATGGTTAGAGGAAACCATTCCTAGCGGCGTAGCGGCTGCAGCTATTGGCGCTCCCGCTTTAATTTGGTTTACTCGTAAAAAGCTGACGGCAACCGATCAACTTAACCTTTCAATGAGCCAAGGAAAAACGGCGCTTTCTAAACGCGCGGTATGCAGCATTGCGCTATTCAGTCTGGTTGGGATTCTAGCTTACTCATTCGTTACCCATGGTATAAACGGAATTCAATGGTCTGTGCCAGGTGAGTTCCAATGGCAATTGCGTTGGCCGCGAATGTTAACCGCACTTTCTGTCGGTATTGCGCTATCCGTTGCCGGAATCATTTTGCAACGCATTGTTTATAACCCTCTGGCAAGTCCCGATATTCTCGGTGTGTCTTCCGGAGCCACGTTTGCCATTATTACGACAGGAGTCATCGCTGGGTCGCTTCTCTCCGCATTTAGCTGGGGTATCGCTTTTTTCGGAAGTATGTCCGTATTGATGTTATTGCTGATTATCGGTAAACGAAGCCATTTTAATCCATCTAACTTCGTGTTGTCCGGAATCGCACTAACGGCACTACTAGAAGCTCTTGTTCAATTTTCGCTAGCTCAAGGTTCTGGTGACAGTTACAAAATTTTATTGTGGTTAACTGGTTCAATTTATCGAGTCACAGCCGACACCGCACTGATGTTATGTTTGGCCATAATAGTTCTGCTTGCCGCTGTATTCTCGATTTCTCGTTGGCTAACACTAATTTCCATCGGGCGACAATTCTCAAATGCACGAGGGCTTAACCCTACCGTAGCCAATACGCTTATGCTCACCATCGTTGCTTTGTTATGCGCCTTTTCTACGGCTACAGTTGGTCCAATATCTTTTGTTGGCTTGGTCGCTCCCCATATGGCGATGATGTTAGGAGCAAGAAAAGTGAAAGAGCAACTGTGTGTCGGTGCCTTAATTGGCGCAACCCTAATGTTGTGGGCAGATTGGCTAGGACAAATCGCTATTTATCCAAGTCAGGTCGCAGCTGGCACGTTGGTCGCTATTATAGGCAGCACTTACTTCCTATTTTTAATGCTGAAGAGTAAATTCAGCTAAGTTGGGAATATTGTTACAGCCTAAAAATACGCTAAGAAAAACAAACCCCGCTATTTTGATAGCGGGGTTTGAAATTAAAGGCGAAGTACGATGCTCTATTCTTCTCGCACTACAGGAAAACGTTGCTCATAAAGTTCCATAAAGTCCTTACGAATTAAGTGCTCTAAGTGGTTCGCTTTATCGGTTGGGCAGAAAATCATCACGTGCAGAATTTGTTCACCATTAATGTTGCTAGAAATATGCATATGTGGCTCAGAACCAGGAAGGTCAACACCGGCATGTTTTTCAATCATCGCATTGTAACGATGTGCAACATCAGCAAAGTAACTGCAATGTTCTTCAATTTTATCAGTTAAAATCGGTAGCAGTGGATACAAATTGACGAAGTCTTTCACCACTACAGAAAAGTTGTGATAAACGTACCGCTTCATGAAGTTGAGGTTCTTTACTGGATAGGTAAAGAACATACTATTAGGCAATGTCGCTGTTTTGCCGGTGTAATGATATTGCCCATGATGCAGGTCGATCTCTTGAATCACCGTCGCCATCATATTGTGCTCAATCACTTCACCGCATAACTTCCCGACCTCAATCCAGTCCCCAACGCGAAAAGAACGTGAACTTGCTCTTTGAATCGAACCCGTAAAACACAAAATGATTTCTTTGGATGCCACTACAATGGCAACGGCAATCGCCGTTACACTCAGAGCAAACTCGTTAATTTCTGATTGCCATAAAATAAATAAAATCAGTAATGTAACAGCAAAGGTGCCATTTTTAGTTCTGGACATCCAACTACGCTGATCTTCTGAGAGAAAAGCGTGATCACCACGAATCATCGATAAAATTGCACGACGAATTAACCACATAATCGCAAAGATCAGTGCGGTAAAAATCAATTTATGAGTGAGAAGAAAATCGACAACTAACTGCACTTTCTCCATTCCACGGCTCCCTCGAATAAAAATACGGCCCAGTAACAGCTAACGATAACAAATTATTTTGTCTGTTGTCCGTGCTCACTCAAGTCTTTTTGAAATTACTCCTCTCTGAAGGCGCGATTCATGCTTTCTGTAATTGGCTTTATTAGGTAGCTCAATGGCGTTCGTGGCTCAGATAAAATAAGCACTTCGGCATTCATGCCTGAGGTTAAACGATGTTTTGTCACATCTTCCGGTGAAATTGCAATTCTAGCGAGATAAAAATCTTCTTGGTTTTCTTGCGAGAGCTTATCGGCAGAAATCGTCAGCACAGTACCGTCTAAAGGTGCCAACGTTCGTGCATTCAGAGCGGTCAGACGAACATGCGCTTGCTGGCCTGGATTCACTAAATCAATATCCTGAGGATTAACACGAGCCTCGACTAACAACTTATCGTCTTGCGGGACCAGTTCTAGTAACGTTTCACCCGAGCCAATCACACCTTTTTCGGTAAACACTTGCATGTTGACTACGCGACCAGAAATAGGTGCGTTGATCGTTGTTCTTGCGACAATATCTTGAGCGGAGCGATATTCTTCCCGAATTGCGACAATTTCCGTTTTGGTATTTCGTAGTTCCTCGACAATCTCATTCAGCCTTTCAAGCTTCAACTCTTCAATTTGCGCTAGGTTCTCATCTAACCTTTTTCTAACGGTGAGCGACTGCCTATCTAACTGGCTTAAGGTACTTCTCACCTCCGCTGCTAAGCGCTTGAGTTGAAGTAAAGTAGATTTTCCCGAGAAACCTTTTTGCACCAAGGCTTGGTTGCTGTCTATTTCTTCAGCAATAAAGTTGAGCCGTTCCGTCTCAATCACTTTGGTTTGCTGAAGGTTTTCAAGCTCTAAATTTGCTCCAGAAATACTCTGCTCAATGATACTCAGTTTACTATCAAAGAATCGCTTTCTCGCTTCAAAGATCTTGTTTTGAACCAGTTGTGCTTCTTGTACGATATCGACACGGGGAATGCTTTCAAGATCATCAGACCATACAATCGTTGGAAGCTCATCAAGCTCCGCACTTAAACGGTTTTCCTTTGCTAGAGTATGGATAAAACGACCACTTAACGAGTCCAACTTAGCCATAGCTTGACGCTTAGAAAGTTGAATTAATAACTGACCTTTTTCGACTAAATCCCCTTCCTGTACATATAGCTTTTCAATAATACCGCCTTCTAAATGCTGAATTTCTTGTCGCTTAGTGAGAACTGACAAATCACCATAAGCAATCGCTGCACTTTCTAATTTGGCTGTTGCAGCCCAGTAGCCAAGGCCTCCAAGAAAAACACTTAAGGTCACCACACCAAGTAAAATTGGTTTTCGAAAGCTTAGTCTCGCTTTGGGGCTAAAACGGTATACGATCTCGGTAGAACTCTGATTAACGGTTGGCAGTTGATTGCTCATTTCTTACCCTTGGGATATCTGTTCTTTCTTCGCCCATCAAACGTTTTAATACTTCATCTTTAGCGCCGTATAACTTGACTCGGCCGTCAGCCAAATACAACAGCCTATCCATTTGTCGTAACGTACTCGGATTGTGGGCAATGACGATAATCGTTGTACTCTGTGCTTTTAAATGGGCAATCAAACGTTGATACGCAGCCTCTCCCTCACCATCGAGGTTGGCATTCGCTTCATCGAAAATCACAATAGATGGGTCGCCATAAACGGCTCTTGCAAGAGCGATTCTCTGCCTTTCCCCCCCAGATAAACCACGGCCATTTTCACCAATAATGCAATCATAGCCTTTGTTTTTCTTGAGTATTAATTCATGACATCCTGCTAGTTGCGCCGCCTTGATGACTTTAGCCGGGTCTTCTTCTTTAAAGCGCGCGATGTTCTCTCGAATTGTGCCAGGAAATAACTCCACCTCTTGAGCGAGATACCCAAAATGCACGCCGCGATCTTCAGATGCCCATACGGAGACTTCCATTCCATCAAGAGTCACTTTACCCGCTAATGGCTTAACCGTACCTAATAACAGCCGAGCAAACGTCGATTTACCCGTACCAGAAGGGCCAATCACCCCAACAGCAACACCCGAAGGAATCGATAAGCTGATCGATGAGAGCACTGGTTCGGTTGCTCCAGGATGGCGATAGGCCAGTCCGGTAAGCTCATAGTGTCCTTTTGGTTTAGGCAGTGGCATATCTGATTCATCTTGGCGTACGATCGCATCGATTTCTTTCAACCTTTTATAGGCGCCTTTAGCAGACATCGCGCTTCGCCACGTGCCTATCGCCTGCTCCATCGGCGATAATGCCCGACTCATTAATATGGAGCTCGCGATCATCGCCCCTGCCGTGATTTCATGTTGGATTACTAACCATGCACCACCTCCCAGCAAAAATATCTGTAGTGATCCACGCACAAACTTAGAAAAGTTAGCCATGTAGATGGACTTACCTGCAACTCGCTCTTCAAGCACATTCACTTCACTCACGCGCGACTGCCACTTCTCTAAAAATGCATTCATCATCCCCATTGCGAGAATTGAATTGGAGTTTTGCGTGGCTAATTCAGCGTTGTTGATATGAGAAATCGCTCTGACTTCGCTCTCTTGCATTGTTTTACGCGTCATCAGCTCATTGAGTAGACCTAGGCTAAACAATACGATAGATCCAAGTAACGCGATGTGACCTAGTATCGGGTGCAATAAATACACAAATAAAATAAACAGCGGTGTCCAGGGCGCATCCAACAGTGGATAAGGTGCTTGACTGCTCAAAAAGCTTTTGATGTTCTGAATGTCTCTCAGAGTTTGCGAGGTATAACTCTTCCCAGTATGTGATTGATATTGAATCGTGCGCTTGAGCATGAAAGCGGAGAGTTTTGTGTCCATCCAATAACCAAAAGATTTACTCATTTGTGCTCGTGCAATGTCGATGATAGACATGGTTAACAGCGCGACAATTACGATGACAGTGAGCAAGAATAAAGTATCGGTTGAGTAGGAGGATATCACTCGGTTGTACACTTGAAGCATGTACAGCGGAATCGAGAGAACCAATAAGTTGATAAAAAGGCTAAAAACGATCAGCAAGCCCGCAAGCGTGCATAGTTTTTGTTTCACTTCTTTGAAAACCGTTTTTTGCACGACTACTTCCGTTTAACGTGAAAATTGTAGGCGCCAGAAATACTAGCGCCTAGCTTAAGGTAACCTCAAATCGCTCTAGAGTGTCCGATTAGTGCACCTCAGCATGGCAGAGCCACGCAAACTAATTCCCATCCAGAGTTATTTTCAGTCGTTTAGATTACGAACAGATCTGCACCATAGGTGTTGATGTCAGTTTCAGTCACGCCAATAAGTTTCACTGTTAGATCAGCCCCATCGGTAAACACTGCATTCCCAACTGCATCGTAGCTAAAGCTTAAATCACCAAAGTCAGTGACAGAGTCGCTAATGATGTGCAAAGAGTCTTCACCAATGGTGAAATCAACAACTTTGGCTTCGCCATGGCCACCAAACTTATCCGTGAACACAAACTTATCGCCATTGCTGCCGCCAACTAAAACGTTGTCACCAGAACCAGCAACAAGAATATCTTCACCGACACCACCATTTAATTTATTGTCACCCAGCAAACCCAACAGCAAGTCATTACCGGTACCACCGCCGAGGTAGTCGTTTCCTGTACCAGCCCTAAGGATGTCATCTCCAGCACCACCAGTTAGGCGATCGTCGCCGTCGCCGCCGATCACATAATCATTACCGCCACCGCCAACAAACGAGTCATTACCACCAAAACCGATAAACAAATCATCGCCGCCATCGAAATCAGCAAATTGGTTATTTACACCTGCATCGCCTAAATACGTGTCATTGTCACTTGCGCTCATTTTTATTCCCTCTTAGCTTATTAATTGAATAGACCTTCTGTCTGTTCCACGTCTGACTAGATTCGTCACGACATGAGAAGTCTAATAGTCAACTGAATAGGAATAAGTTTGAATATGGCATGATATTTCAGACTGACATTTTAATAATAAATATAAAATTTAGTACTTTATAGAGTATTTTCTTTTTATTACAGCAAGTTAATACTAGTACTACAGGTTTCTCTTAGCCCAACTTGTAGCTTGCGTACGGCTTTGTTGCGTAATTCGATGGAACTAAATCAAGAAGCTACGATCTGAGCGGTTACGCCCATCAATCGTCGTAGCC
>NZ_JAWOWF010000074.1:0-13394 GCF_033340295.1 Vibrio sp. 1401 | reverse complement strand
AGCCAGCAATTGTATTTAAAGAAATGGCATTGGCTGCTTGATATTAGCGAGTGTCGCACTTCGCAGTTGAATTCGGGTATAAGCATTAATAATTAAACATCGCTAAAAGCTAAGCTTGTCTTAAATAAAAGTACTAGAAATTAATTTTATTTCTTCAAAACAAATCAACCCGCATATTCCACATAAATTTAGTGGTTATGTCAAATATTAATTATCATTAATTTTATTTATAATGGATATAAAATCAGTTTATAATTTTTAAATAATTTAATTATTAGAAAGCAGTATGACCAGTCCATATTCAACATGGAAATATGAGCTTTGTTTTGCATCATAATATATAAATACATTAAAGATTCATCTACGAACTAAATGCTCTTCAAGAGGTGATATAAATTAGCATTTCGAGACTAAATGAGAATAAAAATAGCGCACCGTATATGGTGCGCTATAGATTTGATTAAGGTCACTGTATAAGCATAGATAAAACTAAACTCATTTGACGTAGCTAGGCCAAGATTGCTTATGGTTTAAGTTTCAATACTTTATCAATATCTTCTGCGCTGTGGCGCTCAGGTAACTGCTCCCATTCTTCACCCCATGAACGGTTCACAATTCGACCACGTTTTACCGCTTCACGCTCATCAATTACTTTTGCCCAACGCACAACGTTTTTGTAGCTTTCTACGTCTAAGAATTCAGCCGCATCGTAAGCACGACCCAACACAAGGTTGCCGTACCATGGCCATGTTGCGATATCAGCGATGCTGTACTCATCGCCACCTAGGAACTCATTGTTCGCAAGACGCTTGTCTAATACATCTAACTGACGTTTTGCTTCCATTGTAAAGCGGTTGATTGGGTACTCGAACTTCTCTGGTGCGTACGCGTAGAAGTGACCAAAACCACCGCCTAGATATGGCGCAGAACCTTGCAGCCAGAATAACCAGTTCATTACCTCAGCACGCTTAGCGCCTTCTTTTGGTAAGAAATGATCAAACTTCTCTGCTAGATAAAACAAGATGTTGCCAGATTCAAACACGTTCACTGGCTCAGAACCCGAACGGTCAACCAATGCCGGAATTTTAGAGTTTGGGTTAACAGCCACAAAGCCAGAGCCAAACTGGTCGCCATCGCCAATCTTAATCAGGTATGCATCGTATTCTGCTGCCGTTACGCCAGCCGCCAAAAGCTCTTCAAACATGATCGTCACTTTCTGACCATTTGGGGTACCCATTGAGTAAAGTTGGAATGGGTGCTCACCAACTGGAAGCTCTTGCTCATGACGTGCGCCAGAATCCGGACGGTTGATGCTCGCCCACTGACCGCCGTTTTCATTATCGTTTGTCCAAACTTTTGGTGGAATGTATTCGTTAGCCATTGTTTTCCCTTATTGTGTTTGAATGCATCTTCAAACTGACGGGTCTTACGCGCCAGCAAGCATTATTAACATCACCTCTTCGCCAACTGCGATTAGGCATACTCAAGATATTAGGTCGAATTCGCCAAATAAAAGTCCTGCAATCTCTTTTAGTTAGAACCTTTGGTTATGGGATTTTCTTTCACGCTATAAGTAAAAACGTCGCGATAATGTGAACTAGGTTCGAGATGCCAACGATGAGTAAGCGACACTCGGCTGCGCACCTCTGTTTGGGGATTTGGAGCAACCGTTGAACTTCAAAGTCACCAAGAGTGACGTTGTTTTGGATACCCTAGTTCAAACCACTTACGTACGTGATAGGCAGTTAAGTTAGATAGTTAGAAAGAAAAACGCCCTTCACTAAATCAATGAAGGGCGTTTTAATGTATTCGAAACCGTTACTTAGCTGATTCAAACAAACCAGTTATACCTTTCAAAGGGAAAAGCCTTGCTTGTTCCAAACCTATCAACGTTACTTTACTAAGGTCATCAATAAAGAAACGACTGGTCATCGTGTGTTTGCCACCATTAATGAAAATCTCGATGACAGAATTGTCGATATATATATCAATCGTCTGCTTAGCGTCCAATCTTGGTGCTTTTCGAATGCTACCAAATTCTTCTGCGTACAAATGAGACATGTGACGACGGTCCAGCATAAACCCGTGCTTTGTCGCACTAAAGACGATGTTGTCACCTTTGAGGTTACTCAGCTCAAGTTCAAAGCCATCGCCCTCAAGGTCTAATTGGATCAAACAACTTGTGCTTTCCAGTGTATGGGACTGTGCAAAGACCACCTCTTCTTTTCTTAAACTCTCCAATTCAGGGAGTGGAGTTTGAACAAGAAAACCATCTTTCAACGTTAGTTCTCTAGGAAGAGACAACATTCCCGCCCACTGGTGTGTGACCGATGGTGTGTCGATTTCTGGCAACCCTATCCATGCAATAAGAATGCGACGCCCATTCTCATCTAAATAGGTTTGTGGGGCGTAGAAATCAAACCCATAATCTGGCTGCAAAATATCTTGGTGGTTTTCTAAAATCATCGACTCTAGGTTCAACTGATCACCCACGATATACGCAACAGAATAGATGTTTTTGAAATCATAAGGATTATTACTGCTCACGCCCTGTGGAGAAAACAGCATCACCGATTGACCATTAATCTCAAAGAAATCAGGACACTCCCACATGTACCCAAGGTCAGAAAACTTGGTCTTGATAGGACCTTTATGCTGCCACGTTTTCAAATCTTTGCTTTGATAGAGCGCCATTGAACCATGCTCGGTTTTGGTTTGAGCACCCACCACCATCAAATAGTCGTCGCCTTTCTTCCAAACTTTTGGATCACGAAAGTGCTCCGTGTAATGTTCGTTCTCAATGACCACACCATGCTTTTCAATGTTGCCATCTGAATCCATGGTGGCAAAGCACTGTGCTGGAATTCGATTCCAGTTTTGGTCACGCTTATTACCAGTAAAAAACAGCAAAGCCTTGTTGTTTTCCACCAAAGCACCGCCCGAATAGACACCATGTGAATCGTAGTCTTGGTCGGGATGAAGACCCACACCATGATCAGTAAAATGGATGAAGTCTTTAGTAGAAAGGTGGTACCAATACTTCATTCCATGGACTGGTCCCACAGGCGTCCACTGGTAAAAGATGTGGTGCTCACCATTGAAATAGCACAACCCATTTGGGTCATTTAACAGCCCAAATCTAGGGGCGATATGAAAACTAGGAAAGCCTTTATCTTGCTGACGTGAAAGTGTCATTTCTTCGATATCACACTGAGGGATTTGCTCAAGTCGGCGATATCTTTGCTCTACAGTCCAACGGTTGTTTAAGCTCATAATTTTTCTCAGCTGAAATTGGATCTGAAGATCATTGCCCAATAAATTGCAGCAACTCTGTCTGGGTCGGAAGCGCGGTCATTGCGCCTTTTTGCGTCGTCGCTAATGCACCACAGCCATTTGCCCATTGAATCGCAGAGCTAACAACAGGATGATTTTTCCAATCGTCATGCCGAGACAGGCATGCCAGTAGCCCTCCGACAAAAGCATCACCCGCACCTGTGGTATCAATCGGACTAACGACTTGACCTGTGATCAGTTCACTCTGACTTTCAAAGACGCGCCAAACACCTTTCGCACCTTGTGTCACCAAGACCAAAGCAATATTCAAAGAGGCTATTTGTTGTAAACCTTGCGCCATCGATGTTGAGTCAGTTAAGAACAAAAGCTCTTCTTCAGAGAACTTAACCACATCGGCCATCGCTACAGCCTTCATCACGACAGCTTGGATTTCTGATTGATCTTGCCACACTTCATCACGCAAGTTAGGGTCAAAGCTAATGAAACCACCAGCGGCTTTTGCTCTTTTGATCGCCTCAAATGTGCTGCTTCTACTTGGCTCATTTGCCAGTGAAATTGAGCAAACGTGTAGCCAGTCACCTTGCTTAAAGTTTGGGATGTCTTCAACAGACATAAACTGATCAGCGCTCGGTTTTACCATAAATGTAAAGCTGCGTTCCCCTTGATCGTCTAAATCTACCACCACTGTTGATGTTCTTTGCTCAGGGTCTTTAACGAGAAACTCCGTGCTCACGCCCTCTTGATCGAGCGTTGATTGCATGAAGCGACCAAATGGGTCATCACCTACACGTCCAAAAAACGCACTCTTACCAGATAGACGAGCAATTGCTACGGCGACATTCGCTGGTGCACCACCGGGACATTTGAGTAAAGAAGTCTCAGATTCCGGTATTAGATCGACAACTGCATCACCAGTTACCCATACTTGATTCATCTTGCTTACCTTAAAATTAAAGCCCTGATAGTCCAACGTGTTGAACACCTTCACTACCAAGTAAAAATTGAAAAAGGCTAGCCAAGCCATTAGTGCTTGGCTAGCACCCCAAACATTTAGGAAAAGAAGTGGATTTTGGGGGACTCCACCCTTAAGGAGTTCAGATTAAGCCGCTGCTTTTTTACCGACTTTAGCGCGGTCACGCATACCAAGAACAATGGTGAGAACAAATGCGGTCAAGAACGCGATCACCATACCCGCGATGTAGTACCCAATCTTCTCTGGCGTAATGGAAATGATGCCTGGAAGACCAGCTGCGCCCAATGCCTGAGCTTTCACATTAAACATTGTGATGAACGCACTTGATAACGCCGCAGCGCAAACTGCCGCAATAAATGGGTAACGTAGTTTTAAGTTAACACCAAACATAGCCGGTTCTGTAATACCCAGCAAACCCGTAACACCCGATGGAATCGCAATACCTTTCATCTTCTTATCTTTGCTCATCACGCCCACCGCCAACGCTGCCGCTCCTTGAGAAACGTTAGACATCGCCGCAATAGGAAAGATAAAGGTGCCGCCCGTCGTCGCAATATCCGCAAGAAGTTGAGTTTCAATCGCAATGAAGCTGTGATGCATACCAGTAATAACAAACGGAGCATAAATAAGACCAAATACCGCACCACCAACAAAGCCAGCTGTGTTGTATAGCCAGTTCAGACCATCACCCAATAGGAAACCGATATCACGCGTGAACGGACCGACGACAGTAAACGTCAGCAAACCCGCTATGAAAATCGCCAGTAATGGCGTTAAAAGGTTGTCTAAAACAGAAGGGATGACTTTACGTAAGCCTAGCTCAACCTTCGCAAGAATGAATGCCGATACCAAAACCGGTAACACCGAACCTTGGTAACCCACTTTTTGGATTTCAAAGCCAAGAATATTCCAAACCGGAATGTTGCCAGACACAGATGCGCCGCCGAATCCCCAACCATTCAGCAAGTCAGGGTGAACCATCAACATACCTAGCGCCGCCCCTAAATATGGGTTACCGCCAAACTTCTTACTGGCTGAAAATGCCAGCAGAATAGGCAGGTAAACAAACGGCGCGTTCGCAAACGTGTTGATCATGTTCGCCAAGTCTGTCAGTCCTGGGTTGGCATCAATCAAAGATTTGCCATCAATGAACAAGCCTTGAGCAGTCAATAGGTTATAGATACCCATCAACAAACCACCAGCGACGATTGCTGGAATGATTGGAACGAAAATATCAGACAGCCCTTTCACCGCGCGCTGAACAATGTTTTGTTTCTCTGCGCCAGCAGACGCAACGTCGTTGGTGGACATTTCACTCATCCCCGTCAACTTCGCCATTTCTGCATAAACTTGGTTTACGATGCCAGATCCAAAAATGATTTGGTACTGACCCGCAACTTTGAACTGCCCTTTTACTCCTTCAAGGCTATCAATCGCTTGTTCATCTATTTTTTGCTCATCTGCAACGGCAAGGCGTAAGCGTGTCGCACAATGCGCAAGTGCGGTGATGTTGCTTTTACCACCTAATAGAGTTAACAACTCTTTTGCTACTGCCGGATAATTCATTTCATACCCCATTGGATTATTATCTGAGCTTGCGAAATTTTCGGGAACGTTTGCAAAACAGATTTTTGCTCAATAAAACCAAATGATCAAAGATAAAGCAGAGAGAATGTGAGAATGATCGTCAAATTCTCTCCCTAAGAGCAGTATAGGAGGTTAGAATCGCTACTTATCAAAGAGCTTTTCATCTTCTCTTTGCAAACAATCCCAAAAACGAAAAACAGAATGGATAGGAACAATGGCGAGTCTGCATGATGTCGCCCGTCTGGCTGGCGTATCAAAATCAACAGTGTCACGGGTTATAAACGATGAATATGGCGTAAAAGAAGCGACAAAACTGAAGGTCCGCCAAGCAGTAGCGGAATGTGGCTATGTGCCGAACCAAGTCGCTAAAGATCTAAAATCTCAAAAGACCAATCTGGTTGGTGTCATTGTTCCTCGGGTTTCCTCTCATGCCACATCCCAAGGTGTCGATGGATTAACCGATGTCCTTGAAAAAGCCGGGAAACATGTCTTACTTGCTAGCACTCACCAAGCCCACGAAAAAGAACTGGAATACATTCAGATCTTTAACCAAAAACGGGTTGAAGGGATCATTCTTTACGCCACCCACCTCGATTCCAAGCTGGTAAAAGCAATTCAAAACTCAGCCGTCCCAGTTGTGCTCGTCGGTCAAGATGGTTCCATGTTTAATATTCCAAGCATCATTCATGATGACGCACGAGTAGGGTTTGAAGCGGGAAATAGACTGGTTGAAAAAGGTTGCCAAACCATGGGTTTTATTGGTGTGCAAGGTGACGATATCGCGGTAGATAAGCAACGCTCTGAAGGATTTGTTCAAGCGCTACAGCATCATGGTTTTGAGCTCGCCTTCCATGCTCGTGGTGACTTTACCATCGATTCTGGCTATTCATTGGCAAAACAACACTTAACAAAGAACCCTAAGCTAGATGGCTTGTTCTGTGCGACAGACCGTATTGCTATCGGTGCGATGAGAGCGATTCAAGAGCTCGGGTTAACACCGGGTAAAGACGTTTTAGTGCTAGGCGTTGGTGATGATGAGCTCGCATCAGTGTGCACCCCAACCTTATCAACATTTAACTATGCATTTGATAAAGCAGGGGAAAATGGTGCGAAACTGTTACTAGATAGAATTGCCAACAGAAGTTTTGAAATGAGTAAGATGGTACTAACCTTCAAAACTATTGAGCGTCAGTCCTGTTAATGAAAAAGCGCCAACTGAAATCAGTTGGCGCTTTTCTTATTACTCTTTGTAGGTTAGGTCCCTTTAGAACCAAGTTTCCATTTGCAGTGCAAACAGAACTTCACCACCATCACCCATCGTTGCAGCACCCGCATCCTGGCTAATCGAGTAGCCATTCAAGTCTTCGCTCCAATCAACGTAGCTAACTGCAAAACGTAGCTCCGGACGGTCAAAGAAACCTGCAGCGGTAGACATCTTAAGCGTTGGTGCAATTGTCGCTTTGTAAAAACTGCCACTTGCTTTATCAATCGCATTGTCTAGGTCCATGTATTGGTATGAGCCTTCATAAACCATCTCAAAGTTCTGCGTAAACTCTTGCGCTAAGCGGATGTTGAACGATGCCCACGTAAATTCATCATTTTTAGCAAAGCGATCTTGGCTGTGTTCTGCTAGCAACGCAGGTGCTACACGCCAGTTGTCGCCGATGCGTGTTACACCATAGCTGAACAAGCGTACGGCTTTTGCGTCTTCTAACAAATCTCCGTTTGAACCGATGCCTTTAAGTTCCGCACCCAATCCATCACCCATCAAAATACCGGTTTTAGAGAAGCCTTCACTCATGCCAAAGAAGTTATCGCCATGGTAGGCAAACATCGCATGTAAACCTTTGTCCGCTGCTCCTTCTACGCGATCATTGTTATCAGCTGACGTCATGCCGCTCAGCATCAATTGCCAATTACCGAAGCGGTTGTTCATTGTCGCGATATAGTTTTCAACATCCGTTGACGAGCTATCAATCTCACCAAAATCACGACCATAGATCGAGAAGTTTGCTTTCCATGATTCGCTCATTTGGACGTCATACACACCAGCACCAGTGCCAGATAAGAAAACAATATCCGAGTCAAAGAAGTGAATGTCAAAGTTATCACGGTCAAATCGTTTACCAGCCCAAAACGTCGCGTCAGCAAACGCACTTGATTCAGAGAACATGCTCAACTTGTTTAGCTCAGCATATACCTGACGAACGTTTAATTGACTCTCGCTAGCCGTCCATTCGTTATTGGTTTCCGTACTATCTGCCAACATGATTCGGAACAATGCGCTGGAACCATCATCTGCAAAACGTTTGTGAATAAGGTTTGCTTCCACATAATGATCATCCTCTACCCCTAATCGCCCAACTGGAGCGCCAATAGCACCAGCTGCCGTCATGTAAGGACCAGTGCCCACTGCACCATTCAGATCGTCATTAATGAGCAGCCCGGAACGAGCGTAGCCATGAAACTCAAAGCTTGAGGCTTTCTCATTTGCTTCTGTGGATACTTTTTCTGTCTGTTCAAGTCTCTGTTCTAATTCATTAATTCGCTTTTCAAGAGCGTCAACATCTGTTGTTGCGAATGCAGGTGCTGTAACCAGCCCAAGCGCTACTGCCATCGTCAAAGTGTGTAGTTTCATTTCCATAGTCTCACGTAAATTTATACTTAGGTTATTTGCAAACGTTCCCAAGTAAAATTGCAAACTTATGGTGACTTTAAATACCCATCTAAAGTCTGAATTTCAGAGCGCTCGTACTCAGAGCGTATCTACCACTTGTATCAATGAGGGCGATAATATATAAACTTTTCGGGAACGTTACCGTTAAGAGGCCATTTTGTTACTTCTATCACGTTCAATTGTGTTAATTACAGAAAAATCATTAACCAGCGCACATTTGAATTAATTGTTAGCGCTAGAGGAAGTAGTTTGAAGGTGACAGGCTACAAAGAAGGGGTTTAGTGTTCATTTGAGAGAATAGTGCTCACTCGCTTCCCTATGCTACTTGATGGTAACTCATCTCTATTTGTTGATGAAAAGTAGCAGCTAAGGTTGAACGTAACTAAGAGCGAAGCGGATCTCGATACCTCATTTCAAACAACTTGAAAGGCTGTTAAGACGAGATAAACGACCTTCATTTTCTGTGAAGAGCGCTTTGTTGTTCTAATTCAAGCTAACGAAACACTTTTTTGGACAGAAGTACGTTAGAATACATACCCTAAAGTAGTCATAGATTTATTCAACCACTGCCTGAAAATGGGCCAGCCGCTCCCATTAATCAGAATGATAAAATGCCCAATAGAGATACATGAAAAAGCCAACTGTAATCACAGTTGGCTCAGTATTTCCCCTTGAACTTTTAAGCCTTATATTGACTAGAGCGTTAGTTCGGAAAGTGTTTATTTAAGAAGTCCAAAACATGAGTAACGTACTTCTCGGTATCAAAGACAGGTGCACTGTGTCCTACACCTTCTTCAATGAAAAGTTGGTTGGTAACTCCATGCTCATCAAGCTTAGCCTTAAGTATCTCACTTTGAGATAGAGGCACTCGCTTATCCAAGGTGCCGTGTAACTGTATATATGGTGGAGTATTTTCATTCACATAACTCGTCGTTGATGCTTTCTTGGCAAGCTTTGGAATATTGTTTGGAATATCTCCTAAGAAACGAGATACAGACGATTTTTTGCTGGTTTTCTTGCCACCTTTATTACTTAACTCAAGTAAATCGGTAGGGCCAAAAAAGCTTACTACGGCTGAGACCTTGTACTTTGGTGGCTCATAGAAATCTACTTGGTTGTATGCCGAGTTAGTCGCACCAATAAAACCAGCGAGGTGCCCGCCAGCAGAGCGTCCCATTATCACAACATTGTCCGCTTTAATACCGAGCTTTTCAGCATTGTCGTACAAATAGTTCAGTGCATCATTAATGTCTTGTACTGGTTGAGGAAAGATCGCTTCTCCACTTAAACGATAATCAACTGAAGCTAGCGCATAACCTTCATTCAACACAGACTGAAGTAATAATGGGTTCTTTTCTGGGATGGCGTCTTTGCTCCCACGTTTCCATGCACCACCATGTACCCAGACTAATAACGGGTACTGAGTATTTGATTCAACCGAAGGAGTATAAAGATCGAGTTTAATCTCTCTTTCACCTACAGTTTTGAACAAGATATCCTTCTCTACATTGAACTCCCCAGCCAAACAGACAAAGGGCATAAGTAGCAGAGAGGTCATCGCAGACTTAATTTTCGTATTCATTGTTTTGTTATTCGCTTAAAAAAGTAAGTAGATTAGAAAGTCGCTTCAGCAGCTAACCAGTAGCGTCGGCCATCTTCAATGTAGCCAAACTCTTCCTCTGTGATTTGCTCATCGAACAAGTTATAAACCGCTGCCATTAACTTCACATTCTTAGTTACACGCCAGTTCACACCGAGATCCACGTAAGTAATAGAAGGTGCCAACGTTCTTGTGCTATCACTAGTGATGTTGTTTTTCTCTTTGCCTTGATAGTTCATGCGGGCCCATGAAGCAACATCATCACGCACTGCCCAATCACCATTAAGTGAGAAGATATGTTCAGGTGCTTGTACAAGAGGCAAGCCATCATCATCGTCATTAGTGTTCTTTTCACTACGAGTATACGAGTAGGTTGCACTTAGTGTAATTGACTCTGTAATACCCTTAGATACGGAACTTTCTGCACCATAGCTGTTCGCATCATCAATGTTGACGTAAGTGCGGTCGCAACTTCTGCTATCAGTACACGTCGGATCGACAAACTCACTTTCGATCTTGTCTTTGAAGTCGCTGTAAAACAAAGTAATGTTTGCAGAAAGGTCTCGCTCATTAACGTAATACAGTCCCATCTCTGTATTGATGGAGGTTTCTGCTGTTAAGTCTGGATTACCGTAAATAGAACAACGCCCTCTACAGCTCTCTTGAACCCACTCTTCGTCCATTTGTGTCAAACTAGGTGCTCGATAACCCGTAGACACACCACCTTTTAGCGTCCAACTAGGGTCAATAGACCAGACCCCGTAAGCTCTTGGGCTAAATTGCCCGTCAAAGATCTCATTGTCGTCGTAACGTAAACCAAGGGTGAGAGCGAATGTATCCGTGAGATACCACTCGTCCTCAGCAAATACTGCCCATTGCTTGTTTTTAGAGGTCAATGACAGTTTATTATCAGTCAGATCCTTTTGCTCGAAAGATGCGCCCAGTGTTAAGTAGTGAGCATTAAGAGGCAGACCCCATTGCGTATTAATTTGACTATTCTCGACTTCTTTATCTGCACCGATATTTTTTACTGTTTCATTACTGATAAATGAAGAACTTGTACCCCAAGAGTAGTTTCCGTCGTGGCTAAAACCAATAGATTGGCGTTCATATTCTCGTACTGCAACTTGAGACTCTCGCTCCACTGATTTACCTAGAGTGGTCTCTCGCTCTTGGTTATGATTGGTGAACTCCAGAGTAAAAGTGTCATCCGAGGTAGGTGTGAGGTACAAAGAAGCTCGATAGTTGTCGAGTGTCTTACCTGCATAACCACCTTCAATTTCATCTTCTTTTCTTTCCTGATACAGTCCAGTCAAAGAAGTACTCAACAGACCATCAATGACAGGGCCAGCAAGGTAAAGCTGCCCTTGATAGCTATTTCCAGATTTTGAATTTTCTTGAAGCGTCGTTTCTGCACGCAAGCTTCCGTGCCACTCTTGATAATTTTTACGCGTAATAATATTAATCACACCCCCCAAAGCATCAGACCCATAAAGGGTTGACATAGGGCCACGTACAACTTCAATACGTTCAATTGCACTCAACGGGGGAAGCCAGTCTTGTTCAGTAAACGTACTACCATTAGTTTGAGTTTCTCGACCAGACTGCTTCCTGCCATCAACAAGAATGGCCGTATATTGAGCAGGCATACCTCGAATTGAGATATCTTGGCCATCACCACCTCCTGTAACGGTTACCCCAGGTATATCACTTAAAGCATCAGTCAAATCTTTATATGAGCGATTTTCAAGTTGCTCTCGGGTGAGAACACTTATTGTTGCTGGCGCTTCTGTGACATTCTGTTCGTAACCAGAGGCTGTAACCACTACGGTTTCCATTGCTGTTGTATTGATACCAGTCTCAGGTAACTGGTCATTTGCAACAACGACCATAGGTAGAGTAATACAAGCAGAAACAACTGATGTAGAAAATAGAGAGTATGTGAAAAGAGGCTTCATATTGAATAGGCTTAAAATGTAATTGCATTTAATAATTATTATCAATTAAACCTGATTATCATAATCACTGACAAGTTAATCACTATCGAGAAAAGAGAATATCACTATCCAATATACGAATAGTTAACCACGAATTACCCGATATAAGCATTTAAGCTAAAGTATCGGTTCCAACATAGAGCTGTTTAAAGATCTCTCGTACCCATTCACACATAGGATCATCGTTAAAGCGTTTGTGCCAATATAGGAAGACTTCTTGAAAGTCCAACTGTAGCTCGGCAGGTACTTCTCGAACGATCAAGCGAGGGTCTTGACAAGCTGCCTCTGCAAAAGGTGTCGGTAGATGAAATATAATCTCAGTCTCCGCAGCGATACTTGGAGCAGAACTAAAGTTATTCAGTTGCACTGGCGCTGATAAACGCTTTTTTTTGTTCGCTAACCCTAGCTCTTGGTATTTATGCTCAAACGACAATCGCTTCTCACCCTGCAAAGAGACTTGTCCAAAGTCAAATTCGGCCAAACGCTCTGGAGTTAGCTCTAAATCGGCCAGTGGATGATAGCGGCTCATAAGCAAACGGAAAGTACGCTTAGCAACAACCATTCGATAGATATTTTGCTCAGAGCTTGGCGGTTGATGAGAGGAAAGTGCGAAATGAACATCTCCAGCCACCAACGCATCAAAATGACGTTTTGGTGCTGAGTCCAAACTGACCTTAAGGTTTGGAGCCTCTTGCCGAATCTTAGCGATAACCTTAGGCATTAAGGTATTAATCTGAGGAAGAAGGCCGTAAACCTTAACGGTGCTTGATACAGTGCTCGGATCAAACGAGTCTCTATGGGCAAGTTTTTCTAAACTGGTAATCACATTATTGATGTCTTGCCTTACTGACTCTGCTTTTGGAGTCAGTTCATAGCCGTATTTCTTGCGCACCAGTAATTCGTCATTAAAGAAAACTCTCATTTTTTGCAGTGCTCGACTTACCGCAGACTGGCTCATATTTAAAGCCATAGCGGTGTTAGATACATGCTTCTCTTCGAGCAAGTGCTTTAAAACAAAGAGCAAATTCAGATCAATTTGAGATAAGTTCACGTCAATACCACCCATCAAGCTTCCAGTAGGTGGTATAGTACATAAATCTCTAGAGTTTGTGGTAAGTGTTTTCGATACTACAAGGCACTATTGAAACACAAGTCTGGTAGCAGGACAGTTTCCGTGCTAACACGAAAAGGGGCGTGCGACGTGAAGTCGTATGAAGCGCTGTTCACCGCTTAATGTGTGAACCATCTGTATCACCAGATGAACCT
>NZ_JAWOWF010000073.1:0-13570 GCF_033340295.1 Vibrio sp. 1401 | reverse complement strand
AGCCAGCAATTGTATTTAAAGAAATGGCATTGGCTGCTTGATATTAGCGAGTGTCGCACTTCGCAGTTGAATTCGGGCTCAATAAAGTAATTATGTGTCATACATCAATAAGAATCCAGATGCATAATTGTTTTATTTTATTAAAATCTGGACTCTCGTTTCTAGCCATTACCTCCATGTTTAATTTGAGATCTTAATTCAAGTTTTAGGCAGATTTAGTAGGTTGATTTATCAAAATTGAAACAAATGAACAGCAAATCAACAGGTTACTTCATCGCATATTAATGTTATTGTGCGCTAAATTATTGACGCCCTTATAAGTATTCCACTTATAAGCCCTATCACCTCGAGAATTTTTACCATTATCTAGGAGAATCACAGTGAAGTGGACTCGTGCCAACGCCTTTTGTATTGGTATGTTCACCGCTAGTCATGCTTTTGGGCAAACGCTAGAGCAAGCGGTTGAAAACACATTAAAAACCAATCCTGACATCAAAAGTGCGTTCAATGAATTCGTTAGCAAGCAGTATGTGAATGAAGCATCTGGTGGTGCTTACCTCCCATCCGTAGACTTAGATGCCGGTATCGGTTACGAAGGAATCAAACCCGCAGAGTCAGGGCGAGATTCAACCGATCTGACAAGAAAAGAAGCCACCGTGACACTAACCCAGCTAATATGGGATGGCTCAGCGACACTTAATGATATGGATCGAACAGCAGCTGATGCTGAATCGGTCCGTTATCAACTTCTAGCTGATGCCCAAGACACCGCTCTAGAGGTCGCGAAAGTTTATTTAGACTCAGTAAAAGCTTATGAAATTCTGACACTTTCCGAGAATAACTTGAAAGTGCATAAGAAGATCTATGAAGACATTAAAAAGCGAGTTAACTCAGGTATCGGTTCTACAGCAGACCTAACCCAGGTAGAGGCTCGTTTAGCAAAGGCTCATGGTAACTTGGTGGCAGCTCAGAACAACTTATATGACAGCCACACCACCTTTACACGCCTTGTCGGACAGTCACCACAAGGATTGATTTTCCCAAGAGCGGACCAAAACTTTATTCCCTACACCATCGATGAAGCGATTGACTTGGCATTCGAGTCACATCCAGTAATCAAAATTTCGGTAGCTGATGTGGACTCTGCAAAGTTCCAATACAAGCAATCTAAGGGAACTTACTACCCAACGATATCGGTAGAAGCGGCTCAAACATGGCGTGATGATGCAAGCGGTATCGAAGGAAGCAGCGAAGAGACAACAGCAATGTTACGTATGCGTTACAACCTCTTTAACGGTGGTAGTGACGTAGCCAACGCTGAAAGTTTTGCCTACCAACTAAATAAAGCAAAAGACCTAAGAGAACGTGCATACCGCCAAGTAGAAGAAGGTCTTCGTCTATCTTGGAGTGCGTTAGATTTTACACTTCAACAAAAAGAGTTCCTAGCGGATCACGTAGATTCGGCCTCTGAAACTGTCATCGCCTACGAAAAGCAGTATCGCATTGGAAAACGCACTCTGCTGGACTTGTTAAATACTGAAAACGAACTTTTTGAAGCGAGAAAGAACTATTTGGATGCTCGATACTCAGAGCAGTACGCCAAGTACCGCGTTATGAACGCGACTGGCCAATTGTTAAATGCCTTACGTGTCGATGTACCTACAGAATGGAATGAAAAGGTGGAGTACTGATCATGAAACCAGTGAAGATTCTATTTGCATTGGGTATGCTCGCCATCACTCAACACGTTGTTGCTGAAGACGAATATGAGTATCGTCCTGTACCAAATGCAGAACAAATAGCAGATTTGCAAGATGACGACAACGATGGTGTCATCAATGCTCGAGATATGTGTCCAGGTACACCTGAAGGCTCAGAGGTCGACAACGACGGTTGTGGAGAATACATTAAAGCATCAGATAACATGCAAGTGCGGATACTTTTTGCTAACGACTCTGATGAGATCAATCCAGTCTTCAGAAGACAAGTTCGAGAGCTTTCCGACTTTTTAAAAGAGTACCCTACTACTTCGATTGAGCTGCACGGCTATGCTAGTAAAGTTGGTGGTTCAAAGCATAACCAAGATCTTTCTGAAAGACGAGCACGCAATGTCCGTGAAGCCCTACTAAGCTACGACATCGAACCGAGTAGAGTCCGCATTGTTGGTTTTGGTGACACTCACTTAGCACAACAAGGGACCGATGAAGTCAGCCATGCTTTAAATCGTCGAGTAACCGCATCAGTCGTTGGTTACAAAGGCGAGATAAAAAGAGAGTGGACAATATTCACAACTCTTCCAGAAAGGTAAAGTACCTGTTTTTGTTTGCTCTGCAAGCATAAAGCAAACAAAAACGAGTGAATACTTAACCTCAGAAAAGGAGCTTCGGCTCCTTTATTTTTACTCATTTCGACAACCGTATTATGCTTTAGGAATCGGCACTTTAGTGTTACTCTAGCCACGTCATAACAACGAGAGTTTTGAAATGAGCAAACTTACATCAGATATCCAAGCGAACCTTGACCTTTTTGTTGCAGAAACGAAAGAAAACCAATTGGTTTGGGGTTTACGCAATGAAGAAGGTTGGCTATCTTGCGATTCAACTGAATTCGAAAACAGCGAAGTCATGCCTTTCTGGTCTTCTAAAGAAGATGCAGAAGCACATAATGTTGAAGAATGGGCAGATTTTACTGTACTAGAAATCCCATTAGATATCTTTGTTGAAGATTGGCTTTTGACTCTTGCTGAAGATGGTGTTCTTGTTGGAACTAACTGGAACGATCAGTTAGAAGGCAAAGAAATGGAGCCTCAAGATCTAGCAAAGCTTTACATTGATTAAAGATTTCTGACCTCAACTTTATGTTGAGGTCTTTCTTTTTTATGCCTCTTCTTTCAATATCTCGACCAAGTGCATAGTTTTACTGCTCTTTTTCTTAGTACACCCAACTTAATCACAACGCTGATGTGTTAAAAGCGCTATGATAACTCAACTTTAAAGGCACCTTAAATTAAAGGCTCGTTTAAACATGCGCGTGCTCTATCCCTTGCTTGCGTCACTTTTGCTCACTCCAGCATACGCAAGCGACACTCAAGATATTGAACCAAACCAAAATATCACACAGTGGCACTCTGTCTACCAAACCACACTACGAAGCAACCCTGAGTCGGCATTGAGCATGCTTCAAGATCGCTACCATACAGCGAAATCGGACAGCGAAAAGCTCTACGTAAGTGGATTGATTTATGAATATATGTCAAACATAAATCAACCTTACTACGGCAGCAGTCAAGTCTTAGACAACCGTTTTTCTCAATTAGAATCAGAATATATTCTTGCCTTAAAGGAACGTAAGCATGGTAGTTACGAGGCCTCAGTAGATAGCTTTTCTTCTTTGCGACAGACAATGAAGAAAATATCCGATTCCGAAGGCAAGGCTCTGATGAACTATCAACTTTGTTATACGCTGAATCAACAAGGTCGTTATCACAAAGCAAACTTTTATTGCTCATCCTTAGAAAGCCACTTAAATCATAAGCATCAAGAAAACTTCCCTGTTGATCTTGCTTTGCGCGTAATAGCAAATAACTACAATTACCGCGGTGACTATGAAAAAGCCTTAAGTTTGTATCGACAGTTGATGGCCAACATGTCGACGCAAAGCGATCCTTCAGGGATTTACAATGACGTCGGCACTTTACTTGCAGAGCTGGGGCAATTTGAACAATCAGAGCAATATCTCATTCAAGCCCTACTGGTTCGCCAAGATGAAGGGACACCTCTTGAAGTTGCGCAAGTCGAACATAGTCTAGGAGCGATGTACAGAAAATCCAAAGAACTCGATAAGTCCATCAGCCACTACAAAAATGCATTAACGATTCTCGAACAACTTCATTACCCATACGGGCAAGGGTTGACCTATTTAGGGTTATCTGCTGCTTTGGCCGATTCTGGGCAATTGGATACCGCGGTATATTACATTGGAAGAGCATTAAACATTGCCCAAACTTATGAGAATACGCACCTTGAAACAGAGGGTCATTTGGCTGCTGGATTGGCATATTTAAAGAACCATACACCCGAAAAATCGATTGAACACAGTACAATAGCGTTAAGATTAGCGGTAAAAAACGCTAGGCCCTTATTGCAAGCGCAAGCCCAATTACTCCTCTCAAAAGCATACCAAGCTCAAAATGATTACAAAAAGGCGCTGGAGCATCACAAGGCCTACTCGACGATTGAACTAACGAACCGAGATGCGAGTAATATCAAGGCGTTAGAGGCACTAGATCTCACTAAAAAAGAGTATGAATATGATCTACAAGTCGCGCAGTTGAACAACGAAACTCTTCTAAGTCAGTACCAGTTTGAAAAACTCACAGACCAACAACGCACTTATAATTTTGTTGTTTTCTGTTTATTGGTTCTCCTCGCTCTGGCATTGATGGTTCAGCGACAAACACGCTTAAAAGCCAAAATAGACAGCTTAACGTGTGCATTAAACAGAGCGGCAATTATAGAGACGATTAAAAGCCAAACCTCCAAAGCTGAAGGAGACTTCCGCTACGTTCTAGCATTAATCGATCTAGATGACTTTAAGGCGATTAATGATCAGTATGGTCATCCGACTGGCGACTTAGTACTACAACAGGTATGCAAAGCGCTTAAAGCTAAACTTAATAAGGGAGAGTACTTGGGTCGTTCAGGTGGAGAAGAGTTTATCTTGCTATTGAAAAACGTCGATGAGATTGACGTTCCCTTTAGAATACAAAGTCTGCATAAAACAATTTCAGAAAAGAGTGTACATTCGCTTAATAACCATCAATTGAATATATCTGCGAGTCTGGCCTATCTATCAACCTCAATGCCACTCACCAACTTTGATGAGTGGCATTCGATATTAGACCAAGCGTTATACAATGCTAAGAAGCAAGGAAAAAACTCCCTTGTGGACGCATACAACGAGCCGATCAGTTTAAGTGCTGAGTATATTCTCTAATAAAACCAAACCACCAGCGTAGTGGTTTGTTATAGGTGGAAGCATCAGTAAGCCATTCAGATGCAACACCATCATCAAGGAGTCTTTGTGCCCAAGGCAAGAAAAAACATTCAGTCTCTAGAGCGAGGTTTTCTAATCCTCGAGTTGCTCTCGATGAGTGAGTCTCCCCTATCATTACAGACGATCAGTAATGCGATCCAGTTAAATAGGACGACTGTTCACGGGTTACTTGCGACTCTACACTCTCTTGGATATGTATCCAAACACAACCATAGCTACAGCCTAGGGTTTAGATGCTATGAACTGTCTAAGCCGATTGAACAAAAAAACGAAGCTATCCGACAACATTTTGTTCCATTGCTGAAAAAAATGGCCCAAATGACTAACGACACTGCTTACCTCGCTGTACAAAGTGGCGCTAAAGAGTACTTGTATATCGATGCTATAGAGCAGGATAACCCTCTTACTATCCGTAGCCCGAGAGGGAAACGAGAAGGACTCACAACATCTGCGATCGGCAAAGTTTTTCTTAGTTTTGATGATGAGCTTCGCCGAACATTGCGCCTTGAAAGCCAAATATCCCCCACGTTAGAAACTGAACTTAATCAGGTTGTATTATCAGGTTACGCACTCGATTTAGAAGAGGCAGAGCCAAACCTCAATTGCTTAGCGATCCCCCTTTACTTGGATGGTAAGGTCGTTGCTGTTGCAGGTGTCAGCGGTGCTGTCTCCGAACTGACGGTCACTAGGCTAAAACACTTTGCCAGCATCTTTCTCAAACTTTAAGATTTGACAATGTCGAATTCTAGGCCATTTTTATACTGTTTTGATTACATGCTTATACGTCGCCTCTAATATGGTCGTTGTTCAACTCAACAACGTAGGAGAAGCGATGTCTACTGTATTAATCACTGGCGCTAACCGTGGCTTAGGCTTGCAATTTGTCCACCACTACCTTGGAAAAGGTTGGCAAGTTATCGCAACTTGTCGTTCACAAGAAAATGCTAAGCAGCTCAATGAACTAGTAACCCAATCTAATCAACTTCAACTGATGGCTCTAGACGTCACTAACCAACAAGATATCGATCAGTTAGCCACTCGATTAGCGGATCGTCCGCTCGATCATTTAATTCTGAATGCAGGTGTATTAGGCGAAGAGTGTGCAACGCTTGGCGAAATGACCCAGAAAAAATGGCTAGAAGTACTAAACATAAATACCGTCGCACCTGCCCTGCTAATTCAAGCCCTACAAGACAACGTTGCGAAAAGTCAGCACAAAACCATCGTGGGAATCTCAACCCGAGTTGCGAGTTTAAGCGATAACAGTTCAGGTAACATGTACAGTTATCGAGCATCTAAAGCAGCGCTTAATCAGGTTCTAGTATCAGCAGCACGCAATCTCGAATCGCAAGGAGTAAAAACTGTCGCAGTTCATCCCGGCTGGGTAAAAACCGATATGGGCGGTGAGGACGCAACCTTTTCTGCCGAGGAAAGTGTTGCAGGCATTGTTTCGGTCGCAGAACAGCTAACACTTGAGCAATCCGGAAGCTTCCGCGTATTTGATGGCTCTACACTCGAATGGTAACTGTTCTCTAAATGACGTCTCCCGGCCAAATTGAAGGCCGGGAGAATACAGTAAACTAATAGGCCAAAAAGATAAAAGCTCGCACTATCGTCAGACAAGCGAGCCGTTATCGTCTATGGTGTTGTACTACCGTCAAACGCTGAGGAAGTCAGCGATTGCAGAGGTGTCATTTAGGCAATGATTTCCCGTGAAACTCACTCAATCATCCCACTCAGGCGCTAGCCCTTCAGGGTTTACTTCGCGGCCATCTCTTTCCAACGCATCTATCTTTGCAATCGCCTCTTCACTCAGATTAAGTTCAAGTGCTTTCAGGTTACTTGCTAAATTCTCTCGTTTAGTTGAAGACGGGATCACCGCGTAACCTTTTGACAAAGCCCAAGCAAGCGCGACTTGAGCTGGCGTGGCCTGATAGTCCTCAGCAATACCTGCAATAGTTGGGTCCCCAAGTACTTTCCCATATGCCAAGGTCATGTAAGACGTTACCTGAATATCGTTTTCCTGCATGAAGCTGACCAACTTACGATTTTGCAAATAAGGGCTAAGCTCGATTTGGTTAGTAACAATATTCTCTTTACCGACCACTTCTATCGCTTGTTGCAACAAGTCAATATTAAAGTTGGATACGCCAATATTACGGGTTAACCCTTGCGATTTAGCTTCAAGTAATGAAGCCATGTATTCGTTCAAGTTATTGTTATTGCCAGGCCAGTGGATCAAGGTCAAATCCACATAATCTGTATTTAGCTTTTCTAAGCTCTCTTTTAGACTTGGAATGAGTTGTTCCGTGTTCATGTTATCAACCCAGATCTTGGTCGTAATGAATAGCTCATCACGTGCAATACCGGACTGTGTCAATACTTCACCGATTTCTGCCTCATTACCGTAAATCTGTGCCGTATCAATTACGCGGTAACCCACTTCTAACGCATTACGGACTGAATCCTTAACTACTTCACCCTCTAAACGAAACGTGCCGACGCCAAATGATGGTACTTTCATCTAAATTTCCTGAATTATCGATTTTATAGTTGATTCGAAGCAAAACTTTACGCCGCAAGAAACTTTCCGTAAAGTTAACAATACTCAAATCTAATTTGAAATATATTCAACAATGAAAGCTACTCTAGATGAAATGCGCACCTTTATGGCCGTGGTCGATACGGGTTCAATCAGCTCTGCGGCTGAACTGTTATCGATGACCGTCTCGGCGGTGAGTCGATCGGTATCTCGGCTAGAAGCCAAACTCGAAACGACCTTGTTAAATCGCACAACCCGTAAGTTAGATGTTACTAATGAAGGAACGATATACCTCGATAAAGTCAGACATATTGTAGAAGCAGTAGAGAATGCCGAAGCACAACTGAAAAGCCAGAAATATAAGCCTTCTGGCCTCCTACGAATAAACGCAGCTACCCCGTTCTTACTGCACGTACTAACGCCGCACATTGCTAAATATCAGAGCTTCTATCCAGAAGTCGAAATCGATCTCAATTCCAATGAGGAAAATATTAGCCTTTTGGGAACAAAAACCGATATTGCTTTTCGTATCGGTGAGCTACAAAACTCAACCATGCGCGCGATATTTCTTGGTAAAAGTCGGATTCGAATCGTCGCGAGTCCAGAGTATTTAAGACAACATGGTACTCCAACCTCAATAGATCAGTTACTCAATCACAAGCTACTTGGATTCAACAAGCCGGAGTATCTTAAGGAATGGCCGATCATGGATGATAAGAACAAACTTCTGCGTATTATGAGTAGCCTAAGATCTGATAATGGCGAGACGCTAAGATGTTTAGCCTTACATGGTGCGGGGATAGCTTGCCTGTCTGACTTTATGACCTACTCTGACCGACAAGCTGGTCGCTTAGTGGGCGTGCTTAGTGAACACACGCATAATGTCGAACAGCCCGTTCATGCGGTGTATTACAAAAATGCCAGTACCTCACGCCGGATCAGCTCTTTTATTGACTTCATCAAGCAAGAAATCAAGGTAGAGAACCACCAGTTCCTTTAAAGACCACCGCTGTTTGTGGCAAAACACTTTTGTCTTTTTGCCGCTTTTTCTCACAACAAAAATCTCATAGTGTCCTGAATATCAGGGAGGCACCTTGCCTCCTAGTACTCACAGTAATAGTCAGGCTTCATAATGCATAAAGATTTAAGTAACAGATTCACCATCGGGGTTGAGCTCCCCCTAGATAATGACTGGACCCAAGAAGGCCAGAAAAAACGCCTGCTCCAACGAAAACCGTTCGGCGTACCAGACATGAGTGCACATAAACAGCGTATTATGTTAGCCGATAAGTTAGGCTTTAACGTAGCGTGGGTGAGAGATGTCCCGTTGTACGACCCTAACTTTGGAGACGCGGCACAAATTTATGAACCGTTCAGTTATCTTGGCTATCTCTCTGCGTGCACCGACAACATTCTACTAGGGACAGCAGCGATAGTATTACCGTTAAGACAACCTTGGCTAGTGAAAAAAGCCGCTGCGACCATCAACGAGTTAAGTGGTGACCGCCTGATACTCGGTGTGGCTAGTGGAGACCGCCCTAGTGAATATCCCGTTTTTAATGCCAACTTTGACAGCCGTGGCTCAGCTTTTCGAGAAAGTGTAGAGATTTTGAAAGATACGCAAAATGATAAGCTGGGTAACGATCTACAGTTATTACCCGAGTTTGCTGATATTCCTATCTATGTCGCAGGGTTAGCGCAGCAAAGTCCACAATGGATAGGAGAAAACCTAGACGGCTGGCTCGCCTACCCAGGCACACCTGATGATCATGAACACCGCGTTGCACTTTGGCGCTCCGTAGCGGGAAACAAACCCTACGCCAGCTTTATTCATCTTGATTTAGTCGATAACCCAAATGCACCAGTCGTTCGGCATCATTTTGGTATCCAGGCCGGAGTCAATGGCTTGAGCGATGAGCTAGAAAAAATGCAAGAAGCAGGAGTCAATCACATCGGGTTGCATTTCCGTCGTAATAGCCAACCAATTGATAAATCAATTGAACAGATCGCTCAGTACGTGTTGCCACGCTTTAACTAAGATCAAATAAAAATATGTGCCACCTTACTAAGGGGTGGCACGCTAGGCTTGGCAGTTGGAAAAACAAAAGCCGCAATAACGACAAAACTCTTTTGTTAAAACAACAATAATAGTGTTATTTTAAAGTAAGTCTTGGTTGAATAAAGTCGATGAACGCGGAAATACGTTTAGAGACTGAAGAAGATTTGTAGAACACAGCATTGACCTGTTCTCGTCCAGTATTTGTGATTTTTTCCGATTCAAACAATGCCACTAACCGTCCAGAATCAAGATCATCTTTCACCATAAAGCCAGATAAACATGCAATGCCGTTCCCTGCCAACACTAACTGTCTAACCGTTTCACCACTGCTGGATAGGATATCAGGCTCTATCATCTCAAACCCTCGTAATGGCCACTGATTTAACACTTTAGCGCCAGAAAAACCGATCAAGTTATGACTGCGCAAATCGCTCACCGCTTCAGGGAAACCTCGTTTAGATAAATAACCAGGCGTGGCAACGATAAATAGTGGGCTTGTTCCTAAAGGTTTAGCATGCAGTGTTGAATCCGATAATCGTCCAATACGTATCGCCACATCGGTTCTTTTTTCCAATAGATCCACAAAACCCTCATTAGAGGTAAGATCGAGTTGAATATCAGGATAAGCCTCTTTAAATGGCTGAATTAACGGCACGAGTTGATGTAAAACAAATGGGCTAGCGGCATCAACTCTTAAGCGCCCCTTGGGTAATTCACCTCGTGTGATGATCTCTTCTTCAGCTTGCTGTATTTGTAGTAAACCTAAGCGAACCGCTTCAACAAACTGATGCCCTTCCTCAGTAACTTCCACTCTGCGCGTCGTGCGATTCAGCAAGGTTACCCCCAGCTGTGATTCAACTTTACTAACCGCACGAGATACCCTAGCGACTTGAATACCTAGTGCATCAGCAGCGGAAGAAAATCCACCACTATCCACAACTGCCATAAGAATCTCTAATTCATCTGATCGGGTTAACATTTCATCCCCTTTCTTAACTGCGCACTTTTATCATTTATAACAAAAGTATTTTGTAATAAACACCATTTTTCGCAACGAATAACTCTTTAATAATACACGACATGGAAACGGGCTATTCGTTTATCCATTCATATTCAATGATTATAAGAGAGAGTTGTTATGCCTTTAGCTTTACTTGCATTGACGCTTAGCGCCTTTGCTATTGGAACCACGGAGTTTGTAATTGTCGGTCTGATATCGACTATGGCCTCCGACCTCAACGTATCATTACCTTCAGCGGGTCTTTTAGTTAGCCTGTACGCACTTGGTGTTGCGGTTGGTGCTCCCGTTTTAACAGCGCTGACTGGTAACTGGAAAAGAAAGTACGTTCTGCTTTCTGTTATGGCACTGTTTGTTCTTGGCAATCTGTTAGCCTGGCAAGCACCTGGATACAATACACTAGTTACAGCAAGGATACTGACCGGGCTTGCACACGGTGTGTTCTTTTCGATCGGCTCGACTATCGCCACTGGCCTAGTGTCAAAAGAAAAAGCCGCTAGCGCAATTGCTATTATGTTTACCGGTCTGACCGTAGCTCTAGTGACGGGCGTGCCACTTGGAACCTGGATTGGCCAGACATTTGGTTGGCAGGCAACCTTCCTAATCGTCGCGATCCTTGGAATCATCGCACTGATAGGAAGCGCTCTACTAGTGCCGAGTAATCTGAAACAACCACCAGCAACCAAGCTGTCATCGCAAGTAAAAGTCTTGACTCAGCCTCGTCTACTTTTGGTGTACGCAATCACCGCGCTCGGTTACGGTGGTACGTTCACAGCCTTCACTTACTTGGCTCCTATTTTGGAAGAAGTTTCGGGGTTTGGCTCTAGCGCTATCGGCCTAATTATGTTGGTTTATGGTGTATCAGTCGCATTCGGCAACATCTGGGGCGGAAAGATGGCCGACTCTATGGGGCCAATCAAAGCTCTGACAGCGATTTTCTCGGGCCTAATTGTGGTATTGCTCGTGTTTAGTGTCACAGCATTTAATCCAATTTCTGCAGTAGTGACCATTCTTGTCTGGGGTGCCTTTGCCTTTGGTAACGTTCCAGGACTTCAAGTTTATGTTGTCAAACTAGCAGAGAAATATTCACCTGATGCAGTCGACGTCGCTTCTGGTCTCAACATTGCTGCATTTAACGTAGGTATTGCACTGGGTTCTTGGGGCGGTGGCCTTATCGTGGCCAATGCTGGGCTGATGCACACACCTTGGATTGGCGCGATCGTAGTATTAGGTGCTCTACTACTAACCCGTTTCAGCGGAATGCTAGACAAGCGTGGAGAGCAGCACGCAACGGCACACTGATTCACGTTCCAAATCGATAAAAATCACTTAAATTAGCCCGGCATTACGTCGGGCTTTCAATACAGAGTTCAAATACACCATTGACTGAGGTAGAAAGTTTATTCTACCCTTAGGTAAAACAAACGTTCTACCTGGTGTATCAAATAGTGAAAGAAAAAATCGCAGCAAGCCTAGAAAAAGCATTCAGTCAGTATGGCTTCGCCGAGCCTAGCGTACCCCAACTCAAAAACGCCTGCGAAGTCAGCCTGAGAACCCTGTACAAATACTACCCCTCCAAGGAAGCGATGATTGTTGCAGCTCTCGAGCATCGCCATCAAAGGTATTTGAGTTTTTTGCTCGAAGACGCCCCTGCCAATGGAACACCGGCTGTATTACACCTATTCACTCGCCTCGAGGATTGGATGAAGGAGTTTGCACCGAATGGCTGCATGTCCATCAATGCATTAGCAGCCTATCCAGAAAATCTATCAATTAATCAAGCAGTAAAACAACACAAATTGGCGGTCCGTCAGCTTATGGGCCAACTAAGTCAGCGAGAAGACCTCGCAACCACACTCTTCTTGTTACATGAAGGTCTATCCAACGCATGGCCGGTTCTCGGTCACGCTGCCTTTGCATCCGCTGAACGCACTCTGCTAGAACTAATGAAGGAGAACAATCAATGACCACAATCCCGAAAGTCATGAAAGGCGTCCAACTTATCGGTCATGGTGGGCCAGATATGCTTCGTTACCGCGATGATCTACCTGTGCCAGTCCCCTCGCCTGATGATGTATTGATCCAAGTTGCCGCTGCCGGAGTCAATAACACCGACATCAATACCCGAACAGCATGGTATTCTAAAAATGACGCCAATAGCATGGATGCAAGTTGGTCAGGAGACGCGCTATCTCTCCCTCGAATCCAAGGTGCCGATGTATGCGGTACCATCGTCGCTGTTGGTGAGAATATCTGCCCATCACGAATCGGTCAGCGTGTGCTTATCGAACCATGTATTACGCGCTTCCACAGTCAAGCACTTAGCTCGCCTTGGCACTTCGGTTCAGAATGTGATGGTGGCTTTGCTCAGTTCACTGTTGTTGACAGTAAACATGCATATGCTGTGAATAGTAGTTTATCGGATATCGATTTGGCCTCCTTCCCTTGTTCTTATTCAACTGCCGAGAACATGCTTGTCCGCTCTAATGTCACAGCGAGCGATACCGTACTGATTTCAGGGGCATCCGGCGGTGTTGGCTCTGCCGCAATCCAACTGGCGAAGGCGCGTGGAGCATACGTCATTGCTATCGCCAGCCCAGAAAAGAAAGAACAGATCACGGCATTAGGAGCAAACCAAGTTATCCCTCGCGATGCAAATTTGCCGGCGACTCTCGGAGAAAACAGCGTTGACGTAGTGATTGATCTGGTCGCAGGAGAGCAGTGGCCACAATTTCTTCAGGTACTAAAACCAGGATCAAGATACGCTGTTTCCGGCGCCATAGGCGGTCCAATTGTCGAGCTGGATGTAAGAACTCTTTACGGCTTTGTTGCGTAATTCGATGGAACTAAATCAGGAAGTTACGATCTGATCGGTTACATCAGTTAATCATCGTAG